>JAGMCN010000042.1 GCA_023129235.1 Caldifarciminota bacterium
ATTATGTTTTGCATTGCTGGCAAAGGAAATAATATCGTCTCTGACAACATAATATACGGTGGCACTTATGCACAGTTTATGAAAGTATTACCAAAAACAGGTATAACAACTACTTTTGTTGATGCAACTCAGGTTGAAGAGCTTGAACAGGCAATTAAGCCCGATACTAAACTTATTTTTATAGAGACCCCCGCTAATCCTACTTTGAAAATAATAGATATTACAAAGTGTGCTGAAATTGCTCATAAGCATAATATACCTCTTGTGGTGGATAACACTTTTGCAACTCCTTGTCTCCAAAGGCCAATTGAGCATAAAGCTGACATAGTTGTTCATTCAATGACTAAATATCTTACCGGGCATGGAGATTCTATCGGTGGTGTTGTAGTGGGGAAAGAAGAAGTTATAAAAGAATTAAAAGTGCTGAATGATTTGGGAGCCTGTTATAATCCTTTTGGAGCGTGGCTCACTTTGCGGGGACTTAAAACACTTGCAGTAAGGGTTGATAAACATTCTAAAAATGCTATGGAACTCGCAAAATTCCTTGAGACTTATCCCAAGATAGAAAAAGTTTATTATCCGGGACTTGCCTCTCATCCGGGTTATGAGATTGCCAGACGACAGATGAGTGATTTTGGAGGAATGTTAAGCTTTGAAGTCCGTGGCGGAAGAGAAGCAGGGAAAACTTTGATAAACTCCGTCAAGCTTTGCACTATTGCGGTGAGTCTTGGGGACACAGATACTCTTATAGAACATCCCGCGAGTATGACTCACTCTTCGTATTCAGATGAAGAATGTCTGAAAGTTGGAATTAAGCCTGGACTTGTGAGAATATCTGTTGGTATAGAAAACATTAAGGATATAATTGCTGATTTAGAGCAGGGATTGGACAAAATATGAAAAAAAACATTGACAAAAGATTTATAGATAATAATAAATAATTAAGGGGAGGTGATGCATATAGAGAATCTTTTCCTTTCTTCTGTTAAGTGGAGGCGCAAAAGAAAGGAACAAGATTAAGTCTTCCGCAAACAAGAAAAAAAGTACTTTTTAGGAGGAGGAAAAATGAAAAGAGGATTAATTATATTAGCAACAGTTTTTGGTTTAGCAACTGCTTCTTTTTCTCAGGTGTCCATTGGGGTAAATGTCCCGTTTTCAGGCAGCTCATTGAAATCGGGTGAGGAAGTAAAAAATACTGAGTCATGGGTAGGTGTCTATGGAACAATTGAAGTCGGTTTCTTCTCAGTTTATCGTAATTACACCTGTCCTGGTGGAGGAGAAATTACGAAACAACTTGGCAATACTCCTGTTCTTGGAGTTGAATTAAAATATGGTCCGCAGATAAGTCTTGGTGGAAAGGACACAAAAAATGATTCAACTATAAAAGAGTATAAAAACAATGGGAATATAATTGCCCTTGTTTTGAAATATTATTTCCCTATGGCTGAAGAATCGCGGTTCCATCTTTATGCAGGTGCAGGACCTGAAATTTGTATGATTACCAGAGAAGATAAGGATGAAGATGATAAGTATGTAGAAACAGGAGAGCTTACCAATATGAGATTTTTCGCTCCTTTAGGATTTGATTACGATGTCAATGAAGATAAAACTGTGAAGTTAGGTGTTTTTGGTAGTCTTGCATATACTCTATCAAGCAATTTAGTAAGGAGTGGAACCACTGTAAATTATACCGTAGGTGCAGGACTTAAATATTGTTTCTAATAACTTACCATATAGCTTCTGAATAAATAGGGTTTTTGTGTCTTGAGGAAAGTACATATATTTTAATATTTCTTGACTTCCCTTCTCTACCCACATATGGATATTGTCAAGAAGCTTCTAAAAGGGGATAAACGGACACTTGCGCGTGCAATTAGTGAAGTTGAAGACGGGAACACTTCTATCCTAAAAGAGATTTATCCACACACTGGCAATGCTTATTATATTGGGATAACCGGTCCTCCCGGAGCAGGCAAATCCACAATCGTTGATAAACTCACTTCCAAGTTACTTGTTCGTAACAAGACAATAGGGATTATTGGTGTTGACCCGACTTCGCCATTTTCCGGTGGTGCTTTGCTTGGTGACCGCATCAGGATGTCGGACATTGCGACAAAAGAGGGCGTGTTTATCCGAAGTATGGCATCCAGAGGAAATCTTGGCGGATTAGCTCACACTACGAAAAATGTGGCATTGCTTTTTGATGCCGCTGGTATGGATTGCATATTCATAGAAACAGTAGGAGTGGGGCAAGTAGAGCTTGATATTGCTGGAGTATGTGATACCACGATTGTAGTGCTTGTTCCTGAGTCTGGCGATTCAATCCAAACAATGAAGGCAGGACTCTTGGAAATTGCTGATATAATTGTGGTGAATAAAGCTGACAGAGATGGTGCAGACCGCATAGTTGCTGAACTTAGATTTGTTTCGGAACTTAGAGGGAAGACTCAGGGTTGGGAATATCCTGTGATGAAAACAATAGCCAGAGAGGACAAAGGAATAGACGAACTCATATCGTTGATTGATTCGCATAAAGAATATCTGGAGAGAACTGGAAACTTTGAGCAAGCTCGGAAACAGAGGATAAAGTTAAGAGTTCAGGAACTTATAGAAGAAGGAATAAAGAGCCGTATAGAGAAAGATATAATTAAGCCTGAGGTAATGGAGAAGCTTGTAGAGAAAATTTATACCCGAGAAAAAGACCCCTTTCAATCCGCAGAAGAAATCACCTCCTCTCTCTTCTGACTCTGTGTCCTCTGTCGCAGACTCTGTGAATGGTTAAATCTTTTCCTTGACTTCCTCAAACCCAGCTGTATTTTTGTGAAAGGAGGCAGATAATTAAATTCTTAAAACAAAAAATAGGAAGTGGATTTATATTTCTTATGATTTTCATATTTGCAGTAGCGATAATTGCTTCCTTATGGAAGCCGTGGGGAACCCTAATTCTTTATGGTTTATTCGGAGTAATATCATCAAGAGGAGCAATAGTGCTTTGGCGAAAAACGAAAATGATTTACATGGCCCTGTTTATGACAATCGGTTCAATAGCAACTTGGGTCTTTTTTGTGCTAACTTTAGTTATACCCGAAAGATACGAGTCGTGGCGTCAGATAGGGCCTCCTGTAGCAATTGTTCTGATTATTCTGTATGTAATTGAAAGGAAGAAGAATCCAGATAAAATGAAGAGATGGAACTCGGTTCCACAAAAAGCATCCTTTCTTGACCTTCTGTGGTTCAAATACATTGAAGATTTAGATGATTAAATAAAGGTACCTCCTTAATTTAGCAGTTCTCTCGCTTTTATTCCCTCAAGATAAATCTTTAGCTCTCAATTAAAAAATTGCACGCAGATTCTCACACTTGTCCCGACTTGGCGGGAGATAAAATAGATTTACACAGATTCCCCGCATAAATTTATGTGCGGGACTGTGTTTGTCCTTGCTATCTGTGTAAATCTGTATGCGAATGTCTTTTCATGTTAATTCGTGCCATTCGTGTTGGGATATTCTTTTCTTGACTTTTTTGAAAGGAGGGATAAATTTATTAAAATGGATGAACGAACCTGGGCAGTCATAGATTTAGATAAACTTAGACGAAATGTTAAAGCTTTAAAGAAAGCTATTAAGCAACCGAGCTATCAAGCTATCAAGATTCTGGCTGTTGTGAAGGCAGATGCTTATGGGCATGGAGTGATGGAGATTTCTCGCGTCTTGAAGGAAGAGAAAATTGATATGCTTGGGGTTGCTTCAATTGATGAGGCACTTGAGTTAAAGAAAATCGGCTTGCCTATAGTTATTCTCTCACCCACCGGAATAAACAATATAAGAGTCATAGTCAAAGAAGCTTTTAGCCCGACTGTTACTCATTATCCTTTTGCAGTTGAGCTTAATGAAGAAGCAAGACGCACAGGGAAGCGAGTTAAAATCCATATTGAAATTGATACAGGAATGGAGCGCACAGGAGTTCCTCTGAATAAAGGAGTAAAGTTTGTAACCTCATTACTTGAGCTTGAGAATCTCGTGATTGAGAGTATATTCACTCATCTTGCTGAGCCTAATAACCCAGATAGCGATTTTACATCGGTGCAAATTGATAGATTTAAAGAAGTAATCAGAGCATTAGAGAGAAAAAAGATTCATATTCCGTTGGTTCATACTGCGAGTACTGCGGCTATACTTAATTTTCCAGAGAGCTATTTTAATATGGTGCGACCTGGAATCCTTCTTTATGGGCTATACACTTCTCCGAGTTGCAATAAAAGAGTGAAAGTTGAGCCCATTCTTAGTTTATATACAAGAGTATGTCAATTGAATTTACTTCCTAAGGGAGTAGGTATAAGCTACGGAAGGACATACAAGACTAAGAAAGAGCAAAAGATAGCCACTTTATGGGTGGGTTATGGAGATGGTTACCCACGCTCGCTTTCAAATAAAGGACAGGTGATTATAAAAGGCAGACTTGCACCAATCGTTGGAAATGTGTGTATGGACCTCACTATGATAGATGTAACCCATATCCCCGATGTGAAGGTAGGTAATTTAGTCACTCTTATTGGCAGAGACGGAGAGGTTGAGCTCACGGCTGACAGGATTGCAGAGCTTGCAGGGACTATAAATTATGAGATAGCAACAAGAATATGCCCAAGAGTCCCGAGAGTCTATGTAAATAATGGAAAGCCCTCCAGAGTTCGCTCTCTACTGGGAAACAAGAAGATAGATTAATATTTTTTAAAGGAGAAACAAAAAGCCACGAAATCACCAAATCACAAAACTGCACAAAAGAAATTATATCATAACTTTAGTGAATTTTAGTGCTTTAGTGTTTTTGTGGCAAAAATCTTGCGAAAATCAGCGTCAATCTGCGTCCTATTCTTACGGCGAGACAGTAGCTCTTGCGACCATACTAAACAGTCCCACTCGCATCTTCTTATCAAACCACTGCGCCCGATACTCCAGTGCCTCGACTAAATCGATATTGTGTCTATATGGGCTATTGGTATCATCGCCAGCCCACTGCCACTCGCCATCCCCAACACGATACCAGATTTTCGCCCCAGCAATATCCTTCGGCTTGGCATTCTCGCGTTCATTCCCCGGATTCACCCCAAAATGAACCGTAACCTGCCCAGGCCGTAAATCCAAAATCAAATTAGGCGGGTCTATTTCCTGCACATATTCTGGCGACAGCGGAGTGGGATTTCTATCCGGCACCGTAATATCAAGAAGGTCTCGCTGGGCATCCGTGAGCTTCGGATTCGCCTGAAACATTCCCATCAACAATCTCGCCACGCTCTTAACCACAGCACGCTTTCCATTCTTGGTTTCTGTGGAGCCCTTTGCCGTAACCTGTGCAAGCTGATGCGACTTATAAGCAGTATCCCAATCCGCAATAGCCGATAATAGCTCATTAACCAGAGCTTGCGGAATCCCAATCGCAGTCGCTATGCCTGGCAGATTCTTCTTGAGATTCCGAAGCCACATATTAAACTCCGCATCCTTCCGCGGTATATAATCCTTTCCTATCATCATCCCTCCTTTTCTTTAATGCACTTCCACCATCTTTTGGTTGATACCCACCAATCTTTAGTGGAATACCACGAACTTTTGGTTGCTCTCCACTAACTTTTGGTGGAATGCCACGAACTTTTGGTTGCTCTCCACGACTTTTTAGTGGAGTTCCACGAATTATTGGTTGATACCTACTAACTTTTAGTGGATAGCCACGACTTTTTGGTGGAGTTCCACCAACTTTTAGTTGACATCAATGATAGGATTGCTTTTTAGGGGTGTCAAGAGAAATATACGGACGTTCAACAAGAATGTAGGGGCGTATTGCATACGCCCTTATCCTGTCCAATTATATTATCGTAGGGGCGAACCCGTGTGTTCGCCCATTATTCTGGATATGTATAGGAACAGGGCAGACACGTGGGTCTGCCCCTACATTCCATACGAAATTTTAATTGAGAGCTAAAGATTTATTTCAGATAAGGGGCTTAAATTTAAATTTCATTCTATTTTCAAGTTCAAAGTCAAACTCCTGTAGCTTCAAAGCTGATTCAACTATGAAATTTATACAAAAATCCAAATCTTCTTTGCTTAGTACTATTTTTCTGGAAGGATCAAGAGACGGTGTGCCATTCATTGTAAGTCGAACTGACGGAACAATTGATTTATACTTCACATATTTCTTATAATCTATACCAAAGCTTAATATCTTTATGGCTTTTGTATTTGCCTCAATTGATTTGACTACCTCGTCAATTTCTTTATATCTACGAGTTATATGTTTACTAAAAGGGAAAGGTGAGCGATGAAATAATCCGACTCCTTTAGATTTTTCATAATCTGATATTAGATATTCAAATGAAAGAGCAATGTTTTGTAAAGACTTCTCAATTGAATTATTCTCAAAGTCGCTTTTTGCCTGTTTGAGTAATTTCTTTGATCGCTCAAACTTGATAATATCAATTAATGAAATATCATCAAAATCCCTATCAAATATCTTTAGACAGTTTTCATTGAAGAAGGCTAAAGTAGTAGCTCTAAAAGACTCGATATCTAACTTTGAAGGAATAATACCAGAGTGTTTCAATCCAACTCGAGCTTTATTAAGCCGTTTCATACTCCCTTTTTGAGATAATGTCATACCTTTTTCTGATTTAATTATTTCCCAGTAATCCATAAAACTTTGGCTTGCCTTAGTAATGTTAAGTTTTTCCAAAGATAATTGTAAAAATAATTCAACGCTATCATGAAAAGACAAAATGGATACACCATATAACGGTTCTGGTTGATAAGATTGATACAATCCGATGATGGAAAACAAGTACTTTATAAAAGACAATCGTTGTAAATAAGTTGGTTCCATTTATTAAATGGTATCAAGAGTTAACTCCTGGCACCACAGAAGTTACCAGCCACCGCCGGCGCCTCCGCCTCCTTTCACAAAAATACAGCTGGATTTTGAGGAAGTCAAGGGAAAGATTTAACCACAGAGGACACAGAATCTGCGACAGAGGACACAGAATCAGAAGAGGGAAGGGGTTCTGCGGGGATGCCGAATCTTTTTGTTATCTCTTTTGCGAGGGTTACTGCGTCTCCGCCTCTTTTATTGTCAGTGATTACACGCTTGGGCTTGCTTAATCCTACATATTGCAGAAGTTCATCAAAGTCAGCGTGGTCTGAGAAAGCGACCGTGAACTCTTTAGCTCTTTCCTGTCTCACGGGCATATCAAATTCCCAGCCAGATAAAGTGATTTTTGTAGCACCTCTGCCAATCCATTGCTTTGAGCCCATATGATATAAGCCAATGAAGTAGTCTAATCCCTTAGCTTCCTCTGATTTAGAAGAAAAGTATTTGCCAAATTTCATACCGTATCGCTCGCAAACCTGCATCATCTTGAAAACCTTTTCTGGCACTATTACAGGAGTTTCAATATTTGCGGTATGTATGATTTCAAGGATTTCTTGCAGCTTTCCATAATATCCAAAGATGTAAACTATACCAGCTTCAAGAGATTTCTTAACCAAGTCAATAAATCTGGAGGTGATTTCGTTTTTAAATGTCCGCCTGCGCTGTGGATTTCCATAGGTTGCGTCCATAACGAGTATGTCGGATGGGATAGTAGGGGCGGTTAGTGAACCACCTCTATAAAGTTTGAAATCGCCAGTATAAACTATTCGGATGTCGGATTCCAGTAAGACTTGGGCTGAACCGATGATATGATTGGCAGAGAAGAAAGTGAGTTTTTCATTCTCATATTCAAATGTCTCTCCGTATCGAAGGCAATGAATTTTAGGGGAATCCACAGACTTTTTGGACTTTAGAATCTCAAGCAAATCACGGGTCGCAGGAGTCATCAAAACTTTTTCGCAATGAGCTATGCTCTCATCAAGTCCACCAATATGGTCAAAATGGGAGTGTGTAACAACTCTTATCGGCTTTGGGCAATGAGCATCGCAAGCCACATTGTTCCCAAGTAAAACAGCTCCGTTTTGGTCAATCTCTACTTCCATTAAATGCCGAGCATTTTTACAGCTTAATCAACTTCCAAACGCCGTTCTTGACTTCAATCTTCCCGTTAAGTGTGCCAAGCTTGGGCTTGACAAAGTAAATACCCTTACTTACATCCTTGCCCCATTCTGCCTTATAATTATTAACTTGCACTTCATCAACAAGTCTTCCAGAGACATCATAAATATTAAGTTCAGCTTTTTCAACAGGCGCGCTTATATTTACATTTGAATAAAAAGGATTTGGGCTGACTCTAAAGCTTTTTTCAGCAGGTTGAGACTCTTCATTTCCGATTGAATTAACCTTAAAACTGTGCCATCCAGAAGCTGGCCAATATGCTACATTTGTATTTGCTGAAGCATCAATACTTTTAACTTTATAATGTATAGAATCATCAGTAGCTACAATTGTATCTATAGTGCAATAAGCTTTATCTCCAACAACTGAATCAGCTGGAACAGTTTTTGAAGTTTCCTGATTAACTTTGTAAATTAAACTGTCAGATAAAATTCCGCTTCTATCAATTCTATCATAACTAACTTCAAAAGGTCCTTGATGAGTTGTATCTTGCCATTCTGTTACATTGCTGATTGTTGGAGGAGTTGTGTCTGTGACAAACCTCCTTTCAGGAAAAACCATGTTCTCAAGCATTGTTGCACCACCATATTTCAATGTATCAAGAGGAAAAGTTGTATCAGATTCCCAAATTGTATCCCCTTTTGTTTTCCATAATCTGATAGTTGCATTATCGCCCTGATTCCAGATTGAATCTTGTTCTTCAAGATTTAGATAAATTTGGGGATAAAAATCTGATGTATCAATTTTTGAATTTTCAGTGTAATAATTCCAAAAAGGAATTTTCTGATCAGGATTTTTATTAAGCCAACCTTCTGCTCGAAGTGTGTCAGAAACATTACTTGTATCAATTACATTCCATACTCCAAATGAATGTGCTATGACATTTTTGTCAGGATCATCAAGGAATGCTGTTGGCAAGATGCAATTAGTAGATTGCATTCTATTTTTCATATATGTTGTATAAGTTTTTGGACCAACTGTTAAAGAACCTGACATTTTTGCTGTATCTCCTGGTTGTGCTGATGGTGAAAAGTTGCCTGATATTACGTACCACTCCCCTAGTTCAGAAAATTCAGGAACTTTGCTATATTGTGTTCCAGATGAACCCTCATTTATTATACCCTCAACTTGTGTTGAATCAGAAGTTTGACCATTCCAAGCATCGTAAACTTTGCCATGAATTAAACCCGCATTACTAATTCTTGGAAAAAGAATTCCTAATCCAACCACCCCAGCCAAGCCTAAAGCCTTGGCTGTTCTTTTCGGCCGATTTTTGATCCTCATAATTTTTATAAGTAGAATTAGTATTTAAATCTTTCTGTTTTTTCCCTGTGTATTCTCATTTTCTAAATTTAGATGCCGAGCATTCTTACGGCTATGCTAAAATATATAAGGAGTGAAGTTATATCCATAAATGTAGTAAGCAAAGGACCTGACATCAGGGCTGGGTCAAAGCCCAATTTCTGAAATATAATGGGAAGCAAGGTTCCGACAGTTGTAGCTATAACAACTCCAGCTGTCATTGATATCCCAACAACAAAGCCAAATGAAAGACTTTGCTCTACTGGCAATGACCGCAATGCAACAAGCACTCCAAGTCCTATTCCCATTAGTATTCCTATTAAGAACTCTTTTTTTATCACTCCTAATATATGAGTAAATTTTATTTCCCCTGTTGCCAATCCTCGTATAACTACGGATGCGGCTTGCATCCCTGCATTTCCGCTACAGTTAAGCAAAACTGGGATAAAAATGGCTAAATTTATCATCGCCTGTAGAGCAGTAGAGAACTTTTGAATCACAAATCCAGAGACAAAGCTTGCAAGCAAAAGAAGAACAAGCCACGGGAATCTTGATTTTGCTACACCAAATGCACTCGTATCAACATAGTTTCTCGCAAGTGGAGCACTACCTCCGAACATCTGCATATCTTCCGTGCTTTCATCTTCAATTACATCTACGACATCATCAACTGTAATAATTCCCCGTAGTTCCTCTCTTTCATTGACCACAGGGATAGATGTAAGGTCATGCTTTGCAATAAGCCGTGCTACTTCTTCCTGATCCATATCCGTAGGAACAGTTGGTATATTTTGCATCATTTCTTCTACTAAAGTATTTGACGGAGAAACAATAAGCTCTCTTATAGAAACAGTTCCTAAAAGCTTTTTCTCTTGAAGCACATAAACTTGATAAAAGTCAAAGTCGTGTTCCTCAGTTCTTAAGAAGTCAATTGCTTTGGCAACGGTAAGATTAACTGGAATCCATGCAAATTCAGTGGTCATAATTCCGCCAGCAGTATCAGGCGGGTAAGTTATAAGTTCTTCAACATCCTGTGCTTCCTCAGTTTCCATAAGTTTGAGAAAGTGTTGTGCTTCTTCTTCTGGGAGAGATGCAAATAGGTCTGCTCGTTCATCGGGAGCCATTTCATTTAAGATTTCTACAGCTTTGGGTTCAGATAGCAATTTCAAGAAAGAAACTGCATCCTGAGGCTCCATATGCTCAAAAACATCGCAGGCAGTTTCAAGTGGAAGCAAGTTAAAGATAGTAATTTGTGAAGATTCTGGTAGCGATTCAATCAGTTCTACAATATCAACTGGCGAGAGTTCCTGGAGTAAAGCGAGCAATGAATCAAAGTCTTTCTCATCTAAAAGTTCTTTAACTTCTGGTAGAAATAGTGACATCTTGCTTAATTTATCAGTTTTTATCTGGGTTGTCAATAAATATTTCTCAGGTCCAACGGATCCGACGGATAAATAATATTGCAATTTATTTCTGGAACGGATATTCTCTTAACAAAAGGGACATCTCTAATACCTCAACAATGCTAATAGTCTTCACGAAAAAGCTTGACAGTATTTACTTTAATCGTTAAATCAGATATAAGAATACAAGAAAAATTCTTGCCAACTTCTATGTATAAGATAACACCTTTTCTATCCAGTCGTGTCCAGAAATTGCCGGATAAAGAGGTTGAAAAAGCATCTGGAGCACTTCTCTTGTCAGATATATCTGGTTTCACAGCTTTAAGTGAGACATTAGCAAAGGAAGGCAAAGAAGGAATTGAAGAATTGACCCACATACTAAATAATTACTTTGATGCAATGTTAAAAATAATTCAAAAACATGGTGGAGATGTTCTCAAATTCAGTGGTGATGCACTTCTGGTTGGTTTCTATCATTGCCATTTCGAAAGTATAGTAAGAGCTTGTGCTGAAGAGATGATGGCATCGCTCAAAAATTTTAAAGGGATAAAAACGAGAGCTGGTTCGTTTGACATATCAATGAAAGTAGTAAGCAAGAATGGGCAATGGAACGAACTGATTCTTGGTGACAATAGAAGAAGAGAGCTTTTCTTATGTGGTGGAACTATAAAAGAGATATTGTTAATAGAAGAACAGGCGAGCAAAGGAGATATTATAATCAAATGGTCTGAAACAGACAGAGATAGAGATAGAGGAGAGAAGAAGTTAAAAGGGCTTTCAGAATATAAACTAATGTCGTTTCTCCCACAAGGTGTATCAGATTTTGTTGATAGAGAGTTTTTCGGTGAGCATCGTGCAGTAAGCACAGTATTCCTGAATTTTGATGGTTATGACGAGGAAAACCCGTCCGCCAAACTACTTCAGGCAATGTTTGGAAAAGTAATCTCTATTACAGAAAAGTATGGAGGAATAATACATGACTTGGATATTCATTCTCAAGGAAGCAATATAATGATACCTTTTGGTGCTCCAGTATCTTACGAGAATGATGCAGAAAGAGCTGTACTTGCCTCAATAGAGCTGTCAAAACTTGATATTAAGCCCTTGAGAGTAAAAGTGGGTGTTTGTACGGGATTTGTATATACTGGAATAATCGGCTCAGACTGGAGAAAAGAATATGCTGTGATAGGAGATACAGTGAATACAGCAGAAAGACTGATGGAGACCGCAGACTATGGTGAGGCAATAATATCAGAGTCCACATATCATTTAACCAGCGATAAAATAGAATACCGTCAACTGAAAAGTGTAGAAGTGAAAGGAAAAGAGAAAGAACTAAAAAGATTTATACCCATCAAAGAAAAAGAAGAAAAGTTCTTTAGATTTGAATTTGTTGGAAGGGAAAAAGAGCTTGGAGATATACTCAAAGCAATAGAAACGGGTGGAAAAGTAATTATCCTAAAAGGCATAGCCGGACTTGGCAAATCAAGACTACTATATGAAATTAAAAAGAAGTTAGACCCTACTCATAAAATACTGGAGGGCTACACAAATGATTTCAAGAAATCTTTGCATCTATTTGCTTCAATGATTGCAAGAGAGGCAAACATTTATCCCGATGACCCACAAGAAACACGAAAGAAAAAATTAGAGCAACATATTATAGGAACTACAAAGTTAGGAAGTGCACAATTAGAGCAACATATTAAAGGATTAGAAATTAGAAAATTAGACAAGAAAGTGAAAGATGAAGAAGAGATAGGAGATGGAGAATTGTATCGGAGGATTTCGGTTATTAGTGCAATGCTTTTTGGCATAAGGTATCCAGATTCTTTATACGAACGACTTGACTCAAAACTCAGGTTTGAAAATTTATGCGACGCATTAAGATATTATATAGAATATCAAACGACAAGAAAAGACAAAAAACAGCTGACCAAAGTAGTGATTATACTTGATGACCTTCAATGGACGACAAAAGACGACCTTAAGATTATAGAATATATTACGAGGATATTGCTTACACTTTCAAAAAAGAGGAAACAAATAACCTTCATCCTTGCCACACGACCAGAACCAAATATGATAGATGAATTATCTCTCGCTAAAGAAATAGAGACTTTGATTTTGGGTCTTTCACCGTTGAATGTGGAATCAACAAGTCTATTGGCAGGGCAAATACTTAATAACAAAAGACTGCCTGAAAAAATAGCCAAAATTATATCAAACAGAGCAGGTGGTAATCCTTTTTACTTAGAGCAATTCCTGATGGACTTGATAGAGAAAGGTTTGATAAAAGAAAAAAAAGATAGATGGGTAAAGACAATTAAGTTCAAAGGAGAAGAGATACCAGAAAATGTGTTTTCTGCAATAATGTCTCGTACAGATAGATTGAGTGCAAAAGCAAAGGAGGCACTCTATGTAGGAAGTGTTATAGGCATTGAGTTTACAGAGAAAATAGTAGAGATAGTGCTCAAGGAGCCAGAAGTTTCCCGCTATCTGGTGGACACAGAGAAAAGGCGTTTAACATATAGAAAAGTCATAAAGGAAGGGGAATACATCTTCAGACATACAATGATACGAGAAGTGATATATGATTCTATACTACGCTCACGTCGTAAAGTATTACATAAGTCTGTAGGAGAAGCAATAGAATCGCTTTATGAAAAAGGATTAGAAAGATTTTATGGAATACTTGCGTATCATTTCAACCAGGCAGGAGAATGGAAGAAAGCACTTGCTTATAACCTAATGGCTGGGGAGAAAGCAAAAAAGAAGTATCATAATGAAGATGCGATTCAATATTTTTCAGGAGCAGCAGAAATCGTGGAAGAGAAATTACCACAAAATAAGGAAAAGTTGTATGATGCATACAAAGGGTTGGGCGATGTATATAGCTCTATTTCCTCTTATTCAGTAGCAAGAGGTTATTATCAAAATGCAGTTGTATCAATAGGAACAATTGATAAACAAAAGCTCGTAGATGCCTTAAATGGAATTGCCGATACTTATTACAGGCAGGGCGACTATGAGGAGACGTTGAGAACAGGGGACGAGGCTTGCAATATCTCTCGTAAGATAAAATACAAAAAGGGCATTGCTATAAACCTTAACAGGATAGGTAATGTTCATTGGAATCAAAGTCGGTATGAAGAAGCACTAAAGTGCTATAAAGAATCTCTGGAGATTGCAAGAGAATCTGGGGATAAAAGAGGCATTACTGGAAGCTTGGGCAACATAGGTATTGTTCATCGGGCTCAAGGTCGGTATGAGGAAGCACTCTCGCATTATGAAGAATCTATGAGGACATCCAAAGAGATTGGAGATAAATCAGGCATCGCTTCAAGCCTTAACCGCATAGGTAATGTTCATTGGGTTCAAGGTCGGTGTGAGGAAGCACTATTACATTACGAAGACTCTTTGAAGATTAACAGGGAGATTGGGGATAAATCAGGCATCTCTGCAAACCTTAACAACATAGGTAATGTTCATTGGAGCCAAGATCGGTATGATGAAGCACTCTTATATTACAAAGAATCTCTGGAGATTAGAAGAGAGATTGGAGATAAATCGGGCATCGCTACAAGTCTTAACAATATAGGCGCTGTTCATGAAAGTCAAAGTCAGTATGAGGAAGCACTCTCGCATTACAAAGAAGCTCTGAAGATTGGAAGAGAGATTGGGAATAAAAGTAGCATTGCTACGACTCTTAACAACATAGGTGTTATTCATGAGACTCAAGGTCGGTATGAGGAAGCACTCCCGAATTTTGAAGAATCTCTGAAGATTGAAAGGAAAATTGGAGATAAATCAGGCATCGCTCTGAGTCTTAACAACATAGGCGTTGTTCATGAGACTCAAGGTCGGTATGAGGAAGCACTCCCGAATTTTGAAGAATCTCTGAAGATTAGAAGAGAAATTGGGAACAAACTTGGTATCGCTCAAAGTCTGGGTGCTCTGGGAAATGTCTATATTTCGCTTGGCTTATTCAAGAACGGAATCAAGAATGCAAAAAAGGCTCAAAGGATTTTTGAGGAGATTGGCGCAAAAAGTGAGCTGCTCGGTATTCTTGCAATGCTGATTTACGGCTATGCAGAGCTAAGTAAGGAACACAGGGAAGCCTATGCCACCGGGGTCAAAGAAACCATTGAAAAGGCAAATGAAATAGAGAAAGAGATACCAAAAAGCAAAACCATGGCCCCTCTCAAGCTATCTATATCAAGATTTTATGAGAAGGAAGCTATTAAGCTATCCGGCGAACAAGCTATCAAGAAAATAAAAAACGCCATCAAATATGCGGAGGAGGCTCTGGAAAAGGCAAAAGAGCTAAAGCAATTGAGTAATCAGGCAAAGTCCTATCTTCGGCTATGTGAACTACTGGAGGCAAGAAGCAAGAAACAAGAAGCAAGAAAAAGAGAATATGTGGAAATGGCTTTATCTATAGCTGAGAAGACTAAATCCCTTCCATTACTCTGGAAATCACATTATTGGATGTATAAAGCTACAGGAAACAAAAGTCATCTAAAAAATGCAGAGAAATGCTTAAAAGAGCAATTCAAACACATCCCGACGAAGCATTTAAATGATTTCAAGCAATGGGTCAAAAGGTACACAGGAGAAAAATTATAGATAAAAGATAACACTTTTCCCGCCATAGGAATCAACAAGCGGATAGACAATTCCTCTTTTCCGCTTCAGGAGATTCATAGCCAATTGCTCATCTTGCTCCATTATCTGGGTATAATCTACGATGTCTGTAAAAACAATAACCGCTAATCGATGCTTATCCCCTGACAAAGACATTCCGTTCTCATTCATACAAGCATTATTATTGAGATAAGAAATGTCAATAGAAATTTGGAACTAATGAAAAACCCGCGTAGATAAACTACGAGTGAGTTTTACAAACTCTTCGCAACTCAAGGATTCTGGTCTTCTGGATAAATCTATTCCCCCAGCTGTGTCTATTTTTAACCCTAAACTATTTTTGAGTTGCTTACGACGCTCCTGAAATGAACGTTTGACAACTTTGAAAAATAATGGCTCCTGAACTTCCTTAAGCCTACTTTTCGGCAAGATAGATATGACTTGAGAAACTATCGGAGTCCTTGGAAAAAATGAGTTTCCGGAGATTGAAAAGTGTTGCTCAAGCTCCATATAAAATTGATGAAAAACAGACAGGGCTCCGTAAATCTTGCTCCCGGGCTGGGCACAAAGTCTTTGAACTACCTCTTTCTGGAGAGTGAGAATGCATAATTTGAAAAATGCTCTATTTGATAAAATCCAGTAAAGAAAATCATTTGTGATGGAATATGGTAGATTGGAAACAATCTTGAGACTTGAGACTTGAGACTTGAGACTTGAGACTTTGAGAGAGAGAATGTCTTGATTTAAGAGCACCAAGTTCTTTGTCCCTTGTCCACAGGATTCTGTGAAAAATTTTTGGGTTAAGTATCTAAAAAGCAATGGGTCTTTTTCAACTGCAAAGACTTTTTTTGCATAAGCACATAAATATTGTGTGAGAATCCCAAGCCCAGGCCCTACTTCAAGAACTACATCTTCTTGGCTGATTTCACTGAGACGGATTATCCGTTCAGCTATCTTTTCATCGACAAGAAAGCTTTGACCAAATTGCTTGCTTGGTTTTATTCCTTGTTCTTTCAGTATTTCTTTGACAAACATATTCGTTAAACAAAAATCGGACGATTCACGATTTCATCTTTAATTTTCTCCATACCCACAACATTCTGTAAATTCCAGTACCATTGGTTATGATAACAAATAGCAATAAGAATCCTATGAATATTTTGGGTCCGAAGAAACTTCCCACTACGAGCAATACAATTCTAAATGCCCGTTCTCCCAATCCAACTTTGCATTCACATCCAAGTGATTCAGCTCTTGCCCGCGTGTAGCTTATTATGTAAGAACCGAACATAGCCAACAAAACAAGGATTGTAGGGACTCGCAATGGCATATACCATAAAAACATTCCAAACAGAATAACAAAATCTGAGTATCTGTCTATGCAAGAATCCAGAAAAGCACCGAATTTTGACTCTCTTCCAGTTAGTTTTGCAACTTCGCCATCGAGTGTATCAAATAATCCTCCGACAAGCAATATTATGCCTCCGAGCCAGAAAATGCCTCTTGCATAAAAGAAGCTCGCCACTCCCGTAATCAAAAACCCAATGAATGTAAGAAGATTAGGATGCACTTTGCTGAAAAGCTTCGCAAGTGGCAAAAGAAGCTCTCTAACTTTTGTTTTTAGTGATTCTGGTATCATAATACAATTAACCACGGATGAACGCAGATAGACACAGATTCAAAGATTAGAAGATTAAAGATAGAAAAGAATTTGTAATCTTTAAATCTTGAATCTTTCAATTCTTTATAACCTCTGTGCCCTCTGTGGTTTATTCATATTTTATAGCCTTCAATTACCACAACAAACTCTCCTCTTGGAGACTTATCAGAATACTCTTTTATTAAATTAGAAATCTTAT
>JAGMCN010000043.1 GCA_023129235.1 Caldifarciminota bacterium
TCCACAGGATTCTGCGAACAAAAATTCCCATCTCTTCATCTTAATTAAATATACATCCTATTTCCCAAAAGTCAAGTTTTTTATATCGTAGGCATATATTAGTCAACAAATTCACAAATGTGTTGACAAAAGGAATAATTTAGGATAAGGTTTTAAGTATGAAGATATATCCTGAATGTATTCCTTGCTTTTTTAAGCAGGCACTTACTACTCTCAGAATGGCAACCCCGGATGAGAATCTCCATTTTAAAGGGCTGACGGAAATCCTAAAACAGATGCCTGAACTCCTTAAACTACCTACTCCAACTCATGTTGGGAGAGTGATTCATAACCTACCCAAAAAAATAGCCAATAATCCTGACCCATATAAAGAAGCAAAAATACGCAATACAGAACAGGCACTTAAGCTTTACCCCAAACTAAAAGAACGAGTCAACAACTCAAAAGATAGACTGCTTGCAGCCATAAAAGTTGCAGTTGCTGGAAATATAATAGACTTTGCTTGTGGCTTTAATTTTAAGGAAGATTTGGAGCATACTCTTAATCTTGACTTCCAGGTTCTTGATTATAAAGAATTTAAAAGAGAACTGGAGGAAGTGGACGAGATACTATATTTAGCAGACAATGCAGGTGAGACTGTATTTGACCATGTGCTTATTGAGGAACTTAATAAGTTCAACAAAAAAGTATTGTATGCAGTAAGAGGCGTGCCAGTTCTTAATGACGCCACAGAAGAAGATGCAAGGAGGGCTAGCATACACGAGGTGGCTGAGATTATAAATTCAGGGACTGATGCACCTGGAGCTGTGCTTGAATATTGCACCCCAGAGTTCAGGAAATTATTTTATGAGAGTAAGCTCATAATAAGTAAGGGACAGGGGAACCTTGAAGCACTCTCTGAAGTAAAGGCGCCTATTTATTTTCTTTTCAAGGTTAAGTGTCCGGGAGTTGCCCGTGAACTTGGAATGAATCTTGGAGATATAGTTTTCAAAAGAAATGCCAAATGAAGCATAGATATTAGAAACTTGCAGAATTCATTGAGCAGTTGAAGGGAATAAAAACTTGACATTTTTAGGTTATGAAGGTAAATATGTAGGGACTTATGGACAAATCAGATAAATCCGCTCAATCCGTTTACTAATAAATATTTACAATGAAAATCACAGATTTATTGGTAAAGCGAATAGTTCTTCCGTTAAAACAGCCCTTTAAAATAGCTCTCGGGACTAATTTTGAATATGAAGGAGTGGTGGTGCAAATCCACACTAACGAAGGAATAACAGGAATAGGTGAAGCTTCACCGAGTCCGAGAATTACAGGTGAAACCACTGGAACCGTGATTGATGTTATAGAGAATAAAATAAAGCCACTTCTCATTGGCAAAAACCCGCTTGATATAGAAAAAATACTGGATGAGATTAACTCTGCTATTTTATATAATTCATCAGCCAAGTGTGCAATTGATATTGCCCTCTATGATATACTCGGCAAACACGCAAAACTCCCTTTATACAAGCTGTTAGGCGGATTTAAACAAAAGATAATAACTTCAGTTACTATCGGGATAAAAGGAGTCAAAGACACTGTGCTTGAGGCAAGAGAGCTTGTAGCCCAAGGTGCAAAAGTCATAAAAGTAAAAATAGGACTTGCTCCCGTTGAGGATATAGAAAAAATTAAAGCTCTGCGAGAGGAAATAGGATACGACATAAAGATAAGAGTAGATGCAAATCAAGGATATGAGCCAAGAGAGGCAGTTCGGGTTTTAAATAAAATTGAGCAATATGAGATTGAATTTGCCGAGCAACCTGTGGCTTATTGGGATATACAAGGACTTAAGCAAGTAAGGGATAGCGTGAATATTCCTATAATGGTGGATGAAAGTCTTCATTCAGCTCGTGATGCGATTAACTTAATAAGAGCCAATGCCTGCGACATATTCAATATAAAGCTTATGAAATCAGGCGGTATCAGAGAGGCGAGCAAGATTGCCAACATTGCAGAGAGTGCTGGAATCCCTTGTATGCTTGGATGTATGGTTGAGACGAGGATCGGAGTAGGTGCGGCAACTCATTTAGCATTGGCACTTAAAAATATAAAATATGCTGACCTTGACGGACACTTATTCTTGAAAGAAGATATAGTAGAAGGCGGAGTAATAACAGAAAAAGGAATAGATAGAGTGACTTCTGAGCCAGGCATCGGGGTTAAACTCATCAAGAAAGTATTTTAGAGTTAAGTTAAACGGAAAGGGATGAAGTCATTATATATTATAAGTTTAGTTTTTGTATCAACGATTCTCCTTGCAGATGTTCCACGGGATAAGGTTAAACTTCTTCAGTGGGCAGGACCACCTGGCTCAAGACCAGGAACCTTTAAGGAATGGATAGTTTCTCATCCATATACCAAATTCTCCGTTAGATTAGACAAAACGGTTATCGGGAATCGCAAAGCAGGCACAGTTGCAATACTTATTGATTCCACTATCGCATCTTCACTTACAAGCGAGATAAATCGATTGATGACTAATCTACAATGGGAAGGATATACTGTAAGTAGTTACGAGATTTCAGGTGGTACACCAGCGAGTCTCCGTTCCTTTCTTGAAGATATTTACATTATTGACAATATTGAAGGAGCTCTATTCATTGGAGACTTTCCAGTAGCATGGTTTCAGGTCGGAATGGACTACAATAGCCCACAATACGGATATGTTGAATGGCCCATAGACTTCTTCTATATGGACCTTGATGGTAACTGGCTTGACACCCTGAAACACGGTGTGGGTGACACTCTGATTCCCGGACAGGATGGTATCTATGATACCCATTCTGGAGACGTGGCACCTGAAATATACATCGGCAGACTGACACCAACGGGAATTGGTAACGACATACTTTTAATAAAAAATTACTTCTCTAAGGATAATGCATATCGCCACCATACCATTGAACTACAGCATAGAGCCCTGGTTTATATAGATGACGATTGGGAGCCTGTGGCACCCTGGTGGGCAAGAGATGTTGCGATTCTTTACTCTGATACTCTCGTGGTTGCTGATTCCAACACAACCAGAGCAAGCGATTACAAGGTGAGGATTGATACTGTGAGAGAATGGGTCTCCGTCTTTGCCCATTCCTATCCAGGTGGACATAAATTTTACTACGACAATCATAGTTCCGAAGATTATTACTGGTCTGAAGAATATACAAGTCAGGACCCACCGTCAAATTTCTATAACCACTTTTGCTGTTCCTTTGCCCGATATACAACAAATGGTTATGGTGGAGGAAGAGCAATTTTTACCCAGAGTTATGGTGTTGGTGCTATTGGCTCAACAAAGACAGGTAGTATGCTTGATTTTGACTATTTCTATCAGCCTCTTTCGGAAGGAAAAACTATGGGTGCTGCATTCAAGGAGTGGTGGGATTATATTGCATCAGGTGGAATCACTATTGATGAACTCTACTGGCATTACGGGATGACTCTATTAGGAGACCCGTTCCTTAAGCCCACAGGACATCCTATTGATAATCTATCTCCTCAAATATCCAATACTACTGTTTGGTCTGACACAAGCTTACATGGCCCATTTCCTGTTTATTCTATGATTACAGACAACTGGAAAGTTGGCAAGTCACAACTCTGGTATAAAACAAGCGTAGATACTAACTGGGCATCCCTGCAAATGGATACAACTGGAATAGCTAACCAATATCTGGCAGAAATTCCATTCCAACCAACAATAGATACGGTGTGGTATTATATCTATTGCGAGGATATTGCTCTACCTCCAAATACTGCGAAAGATCCTGTAAATGCACCCGACAGTTGTTACTCATTTATTACTGGATATATCGGCACAGAACAAGGAGTTCCCAAAATACCCAAAGCATTCTTTGTCTCTCAGAACTATCCTAATCCATTTATATCCTCCACAGAGATAAAATATGGATTTCCTGAAGATGCCAATATAAACATCACAATTTATAACCTCTCAGGTCAAAAAGTAGCCGTTCTCGTGAATGAGAAGAAAAAAGCAGGTTATTATACTGTCAGATGGAATGGGGAAAATAAATATGGCAAAAAAGTAGCAAACGGCATCTATTTCTATAGATTGAAATCTTGTAGCTATACAGCAACAAAAAAGATGTATTTTGTAAGATGAAATGTAGAGGCGAGGTAACCTCGCCTCTACAAAGAATTAAAAAGGAGGGAGTAATATGAACACAATTCATAGATTTTTGGTAGTTTCATTAGTTGTGACTGGACTGATGCTCAGTTACGAAACAGTAGCTCTTTCTGATGTGACTGATGCTGACAAGAAAACTGTAGTGGATGGAAATAATATGTTTGCACTTGAGCTCTACACGGAACTAAAGGAACAGGAAGGCAATCTGTTCTTTTCACCTTACAGCATTTCCACTGCCTTAGCAATGACCTATGCTGGTGCACGAGGCAATACAGAGAAGCAAATGGCAGAAGTCTTGCATTTTGAGTTATCTCAAAAATGCTTACATCCAACTTTTCATTCGCTAATCTCTCAACTAAACGCTCAAGGCAAGGGCTATCAACTCAATATCGCCAACGCCCTGTGGGGACAGAAGGGCTATGGATTTCTTGAAGAGTTCCTTGAACTTACCAAAGCTAACTATGGTGCAGGACTCAATGAGGTGGATTTTGTGAGAGACGCGGAATCTGCACGCAAGACTATCAATGCCTGGGTTGAAGAACAAACCAAAGACAAAATTAAAGACCTTATCAAGCCGGGAATCCTTGATGCTCTCACAGTTCTCGTCCTGACCAATGCTATCTACTTCAAGGGTAACTGGGCAAGCCAGTTTAAGAAGAAAGAGACCAAAGATTCAAAATTTTATGTGAGAGCTAATAAGACAGTCAAAGTGCCTATGATGTATCAAAAGGAGAAATTCAAGTATATGGAAACAGACGGGTTTCAAGCAATTGAGTTGCCTTATGTGGATAATGAGTTGTCTATGGTAATCCTGCTCCCGAAAAAGAGAGAAGGTCTCGTTGAGCTTGAGAATTCGCTTAATGTGGATAGTCTGAATAAATGGTTAGGAAATCTCAGGAAACAGGAAGTCACGATTTACCTCCCGAAGTTTAAAATGACTTCGGAATTCAGGTTAGAAGAAGTGCTTGCATCTATGGGTATGCCTGATGCCTTCTCAGGTCAAGCAGATTTCTCAGGAATGATAGGCAGGAAAGAGTTGTTTATATCGGCAGTAATCCATAAAGCTTTCGTGGATGTGAATGAAGAAGGCACTGAGGCAGCAGCAGCAACTGCTGTGGTGATGGCAAAAGGCACGGTTCCAGTTTTCCGTTTCCGTGCGGACCATCCTTTCATATTCCTAATTCGGGATATCAGTTCTGGGAGTATCCTCTTCTTAGGCAGAGTGGTGAATCCACTAAAATAAACTGAGATGAAGAAAATTGGAATTATTATACTTGCGGCGGGGGTCGGGAAGCGGATGAAATCTAAGATTCCAAAGGTTATGCACAAATTATGTGGAAAAACAATGCTCTCTTATGTAATAGATACTGCGTTAGCTTTGAATCCAGAAAAAACTGTGATTGTAATAAATCCGAAGATGGATAAAAATAAATTAGTAGGAGTATATCACAATGCGTCCCTACATTTCGTAATTCAGGACCCACCTCGTGGAACAGGAGATGCAGTATTGCAAGCTGAGCCCATTTTCAAGAACTTTAATGGCTCTGTTCTTATCCTCTGTGGCGATGTGCCATTAATTACACCTCACACTTTGATTGAACTCAAGAATTTCCATTATAATACAAAGAGTTTCTGCACTATTCTTACCGCTGTCCCACCAAATCCAAGTTTGTATGGCAAGATTGTGAGAAAAGGGGAAGAAGTATTAAAGATAGTAGAAGATTCTGATGCTTCTCCAGAGGAAAAGAAAATAAGTGAAATAAATACAGGAATTTATCTTTTTGATTGCAAGGAGTTATTTAATGCACTACATAAAATTAAGCCATTAAATGTTCAAAAGGAATATTATCTCACAGATACCATAGAGATTTTATGTAATGAGGGAAAACGAGTCAGTGCTTTTAGTGCATCAGATTGGCAAGAGGTCTCAGGAATAAATACAAGGAAAGCACTTGCAGAAGTAGAAAATGTGCTTCAAACTCAAACAATTAAAAAATTACAAGATTGAAGATTTGAAGATTGCAGATACATTTCTAATCTTTTAATCTTTAATCTTCTAATCTTTAAATTTCAAGAAGGAGCATCAATAGAAAATGCAATACTCCAATAAAGAAATTAAGACTTTACGTAAAGAAGCGATGAAGCTTACTGATACTCCCAGCAGAAAAGGTAAGTTGCTAAGTTTGATTCTCTTCCTGCTCGGCATTTTTTGCATCTTGTATCTTGTCTCCGGCGGAAAGGAATTTATAGAAACAAGGATTGAGCTTAGGCAAAAAGACTTAAGCAAGATAAGAGTGGAAGTTTTAAATGGAACAGAGATTGGTGGACTTGCAGAACAAATTGCTGAAACACTGCGGAAAAGGGGTCTTGATGTTTTAGGGTACGGAAATGCAGATAAGAAATTAGAGAAAACTGTGATAATTGACAGAAGAGACCATGCCTTGAAAAATGCACGGCTTGTTCGAGAGGTTTTACGACAAGGGAAAATAACTTTTGAACCTCATCCATTACAACTTTTAGAAGTAACAGTAGTTCTCGGCAAGGATTTTAAAATCCACGAGAAAACATCTATTATCAACAAGTGATTCCTAAAAGAATAGCTCAACGGATAGCTCAATTTCTCCTTGATAAAAAAGCAGAAGATGTTATGATTATGAATCTCAGGAAAGTTACGGATATGACTTATTATTTTGTGGTTTGTACAGCTAACTCCGCCACTCACTCAAAGGCTCTTGCAAGAGAACTTGAGGAAAAAATGGGTGTACCTTGGCACCTTGAAGGTTATTCTCATGGACATTGGATTTTGTTAGACTACATAGATGTAGTTGCCCACGTTTTCTTAAAAGATACGCGTGAATATTACGGACTTGAGACCTTGTGGGGTGATGTTCCTACGGAGAAAATGGAATAATCGTAGTTACCCCTCTTTTATAACTCCCGTCCAAAAAAATAATCCTTAAACTACTATGTGTTGTAGGTAATCAAACACAAAATACAACATATAGAAACAACCTTAAAAACCCTTCTTTTTTCCCCTTGACAACTCACCAGATCTGCCGATAAGTATAGTGGTGAATTGTGGTGAAAAGGGGTTAAGATGTATAATGGAAAGTATAGATATTCATTAGAGGAAAAGGGGCGGTTGTTTATACCGGTTAAGTTTAGGAGAGGGCTTTCTCCTGAGGCAGAGGACAGTTTTGTGGTTACGCGTGGTTGGGATGGATGTTTGGGGATATATCCTTTGGATGGGTGGAGAAAAGTGGAGAAAAAATTAGAAGAGTATCCTCAGGAAAATGCAAGGGCAAGGAAGTTGGTGAGATGGTTTTCCGCAAATGCTGAAGTTGTGAGGCTTGATGCACAAGGAAGAATTAAGATTCCTCAGCATCTTTTGGGATTTGCTGGACTTAAGAAAGAGGTCGTAATCATAGGAGTTCTTAATCGGATAGAATTATGGAATCCTGAGGTTTACGAAAAGGAGGAGGAGGAGAGTGACCCCGCGAAGCTTGGGTCGCTTGGTAATTTAAAATTATAAGAAATGGTTGATAAGTTTCACGATACAGATGCATGAACCTGTGTTGGTTGAAGAGCTCCTTTTTTGGCTTAATATTAAAGAGAATGGTATTTATGTTGACTGTACTTTAGGGAGTGGGGGGCATACGAAAGCAATTTTCGAAAAAGCCAAGAAAGTAAAGATTTATGGAATTGACAGAGATTTAGAGGCAATATCCAGATTAAAAATTAAAAGTAAAAAGTTAAAAGTTCTACGGGCAAATTTCAGAAACCTATCAAATATTATAGAAGAGAAGGTAAACGGAGTATTATTTGACATTGGAATCTCAAGTGAGCAAATTGATTCGCCGGAGAGAGGATTCAGTTATAGATTTGATGGTCCTCTTGACCTTCGTATGGACCAGAATCGTGGAGTTCCCTGCTTTGAGTTGCTTGAGGAATTTAAGCGAGATGATTTAGAGTTTATTTTAAAAAACTATGGCGAGGAGAGACGAAGCAAAAAGATTGCTGCAGAAATAATAAAAAATAAGCCAAAAACAACGGGAGAGCTTGTAGAAATTATTCGTCGGATAACTCCTTATAAAGGAAGGTCAAGGGTTTTAGCTCGCGTATTTCAGGCTTTAAGGATATTTGTAAATGATGAACTTGAGTGCCTTCGTGAAGGATTATGCGAGGCAACTAAAATTCTTGAAAAAGGTGGAAGAGTATGTGTAATTTCTTATCATTCTCTTGAAGACCGTATTGTAAAGAGATATTTCAAAGAGGAGCCCGCCTTGATTGTTTTGACAAAGAAGCCTGTTCGTCCGAGAGAGAGTGAAGTAAGCAGGAATCCGAGGTCAAGGAGTGCAAAACTCAGATGTGCTGAAAAACAGTGACATAGGAAATGAATACCTTAAAGAATTTTACACCAAAAGACATATGGTTATTTGTTTTGGTAGGATTCTTTTCTGCTCTTATTTATTTATTTGAGCACTCAACTACTGTAAAACTTACCTTCCAAGCCCATGAAAAAACTAAGAAACTATCTCAAATCAGTGAAAGTGTGGAAAGACTACGAGTTAAGGAAGTTGCTCTAAGCTCAGCAAAAAGAATATACAGAGTAACTACTCCCCTCAACCCTGTGAGAAAGTAAAATATGGATAAGAAAGTATCTCTTGGAAGACTAACCTTAATTATAGGACTTGCCATTGTATTCGAGCTTTCTATTATTGCGAGACTCATTAATCTCCAGTTTTTCCGTCGCAGTGGTTTCCAGATTCGTGTCAAGGAACAATCGGAAGTAAAAGTTAAAGTAACGGCTAAGAGGGGTAGAATTTATGATAGATACCGTAGAATCCTTGCTACCTCTATCAGCAAGCAGTCCACAGGATTCTGCGAAAGGGTATATCCACTCGAAGAGGTTGCAGGAAATTTGCTTGGGTTCGTAGGAAAAGATAATATAGGATTAGAAGGAGTAGAGTATGAATTTGACCCTCTCCTTTCTGGAAAACCGGGATGGATGACTCTGGGCAAGACCCCACGAGGGCATCTTTACCCTTATCCGGGTTATCCTCGCACCCGCGTGAAACCCGCAAAAGACATTGTTTTAACAATAGATGCTGACATCCAAGCTATTATTGAGGCAGCTTTAATGAAAAGAATTAATGAGGTGCAAGCAAAAAAGGGAAGCGCTGTAGTTATTGACCCAAGAACTGGTGAGATATTAGCTATGGCAACAGTCCCTTCTTATAATCCTAATCACTGGAAAAGAGAAGCTTGCCGAAGAAATGTTCCTCTCCAGGACCAATTTGAACCAGGCAGTACTTTTAAAATTGTACCCTTATCTATTATTGTAGAGGAAAATCTCGTAGGTCTTGAGGACACAGTTGAAGACGGAACTGCAAAAATAACAATAAGTGGCAAGACAATCAGAGATGTTAGACCACATGGTCCATTCACATTTGCTCAAGCTGTTTGGAAGTCAAGCAATGTAGCGTTTGTTAAACTCACAAACTTAATTGGCAGACACAGATTTTATTCTGCTGCAAGAGCTTTTGGTTTTGGAATTCCAACTGGAGTATCTCTTCCGGGAGAAGCAAGCGGAAGTTTGTCTCTTCCGTCAGGCTGGAGTAATCTGAGATTTGCAAATCTTGCTTTTGGACAGGGAGTGAGTTGTTCTTTGCTTCAGCTTGCCTTTGCATATCAGGCAATTGCAAATGATGGAGTGCTCTTAAAACCAATAATAATTAAAGAAGTCCTTTCGGAAAAAGGAAAAGTTCTTTACGAAGAGAAACCTATGAAAGTTCGAGAAGTTTTACCTTCGGAAAAGGCGAAAGAGGTTACAGAACTTTTATGTGGAGTAGTAGAAAATGGAAGTGGAATGCTTGCGCGGATTAAAGGGCTGAAGATGGCAGGAAAAACTGGAACTGCAAATAAGTGTGTTAATGGAAGGTATGTTTCATCTTATATGTCAAGTTTTGTATGTTTTTTCCCCGCAGATAACCCCATATTTCTTGTTGCTACTGTGATTGATGAGCCAAAATATGTATATCTTGGTGGTGAAGTAGGCGGTCCTTTGATGCATGAAATAGCAAGAAAAATTATTAAGATAAGGGAATATAAAACTGAAATCGAAAAGGATGTAGAGCAAATTATAAAAAAAGATGAAGCTTAAAGAACTTATAAAAGAATTAAAAGCAAAAAGTGAAAAGTTGAAAGTTATAGAAAATATAGAAGTAAAGGGTATTAGTTATGATTCACGGCTCGTTCAACCTAGCTGGCTTTTTGTAGCTATTAAAGGTGATAACTTTGATGGACATTCCTTTCTTGAAGAGGCAAAACAAAAGGGTGCGATTGCCGCAATCTGTAATCTGTCCACAGGATCCGATGGACAATTGCCAATTATAGCGGTGGAGAATAGTAGAACCATGCTTGCGGATTTAGCACAGAAATTTTATGGCAATCCATCTAAAGATTTAAAAATAATAGGAGTAACAGGAACATACGGTAAAACAACATCAACTTGGCTTTTAAAATCAATATATGAGGCGCAGGGTTTGCAAACTGGTTTAATTGGAACAATTAAATACGAGATAGGCGATAACTCTGTGCCTGCTCATCGAACGACTCCCGAGTCTCTTGATTTGCAAAGGATTTTTTATGAGCTCAGAGAACAAGGAGCAAAAGTTTGTATTATGGAATGCTCTTCTCACGGAATCGCACTTAAAAGAGTTCGTGGAGTAGATTTTGACATTGCTGCTCTCACTGGCTTAGGCAGAGACCATCTTGATTTTCACCATACGCTTAAAGAGTATGAAAACACGAAACTTGAACTCTTTTCAAATTTAAAACCCGATGCTCTTGCTGTGTTAAATCAAGATGACCACACTTTTGACCGCTTCAAAAAACATACAAAAGCAAAGGTTGTGAGTTACGGAACTTCTTCTCCACATGATTCTGCGAATAAGTGCAATGTGTGGGGTAAGCTTTGCTCTTCAACTAAAGAGGGAATTGAGGTTCTTATACAATGGGATGGTGGGAAAGAAAAGATTTCTTCTAAGTTAGTAGGAGGATATAATCTTTGTAATATTTTACTCGCAGCTACTTGTGCTTTAGAGGATGGAGTCAGTTTTGAGGCAATTCGTGAAGGAATAGAGAAGATGGAGCAGGTTCCGGGAAGATTTGAACGAGTAGGTCGTGTAATAGTGGATTATGCTCATACGCCTGAGGCATTGAACGCTGCACTCAAGTCCACAAGAGAGCTTGCTAAGGGAAGAATTATATGTATATTTGGATGCGGAGGAGATAGGGACCAAGGAAAACGTCCTTTGATGGGCAAGATAGCTTCTGAACTTGCAGATTATGTGATTCTTACTACAGATAATCCAAGAAGCGAAGACCCTCTCAAGATTATAGAAGATATTATAGGAGAAGTTACTATTGGAAATTATGAAATCGTTCTTGACCGTGAAGAAGCTATCCGTACGGCTATTGAAAGGTCAAGCGAAGAGGACATTATCTTATTGGTGGGAAAAGGACATGAAAATTATCAAATTTACGGCGAGCTGAAAATTCCCTGGGACGATAGAGAAGTAGCAAGAGAAATTCAAAAAGAGTCAAAAGTCAAGAGTCAAAAGTTAAAAGTTTAAAGAATTATGGAACCTATAACAATTAAGAATGTCTTAAAAGCCATTAATGGGTCCCTTCTCAACTCACAACTCACAACTCACAACTCACAATTCATAAAAGGAGTGAGTATAGATTCAAGAACTGTCAGCCCTGGCGAGTTATTCGTAGCTCTTAAGGGCAATAAGTATGATGGACATTCCTTTCTTGAACAGGCAAAACAAAAGGGTGCAATTGCTGCAATTGTGCAAATCCCCAATCCCTCCGCAGGATCCGATGGACAATCCCCAATCCCAAGCATAGTGGTAAAAGATACTCTAATAGCACTTGGAGATTTAGCAGATTGGTACAGAAACCTATTTTCTATTCCAATTATTGGAATTACAGGCTCAAATGGGAAAACAACCACAAAAGAGCTTACAGCAAAATGCCTTTCTACAAAGTATCGGGTTCTGAAAAATGAGAAAAGTTTCAATTCGCTTACGGGAGTTCCTCTTACTTTATTTAATCTAAGCAAGAGCGATGAGGTGTGCGTCCTTGAAATCGGAGCAAATCACCCCGGAGAGATTGAAAGACTTGCTCTAATTGCAAAACCTAGTATTGGTGTAATTACAAACATAGCTCCTACTCATCTTGAGAATTTCAAAACAATTGAAGGGGTTTTAGAAGAAAAGCTTCAGTTACTTGACACCACAGAGATTTCTATTTTAAATGCTGATGACCCTCTTCTTTCACAAAGGCAGGATGCTTTTAAATTCGGAATAAACAATGGAGACTTGAGAGCAGAGCTTCTTGAATCAACTAATGGGACAAGATTTAAAGTTCAGGGAGTTCTTTTTGAACTACCCTTGGTTGGAAAGTATCAGGTTTATAATGCTCTTGCCGCAATATCTGTAGGAATTCATTCTAATCTGGAACTTCAGGAAATGAGTGAAGCTCTTAAAGAGGTAACTCCTGTTCCACATCGCGAAGAAATAATAAATTTTAATGGAATTAAGATTATAGATAGCACATACAATGCAAATCCTGTCTCAATGAGGCTTGCGATTGAAGAATTGAAAAGATACAGTGGACGAAAAGTTGCGATTTTAGGAGATATGTTAGAACTTGGAGAAAATGCGAGCCAGTTCCACCTTGCAATAGGGAAAACCCTCAAAGAATTCGGAGTTCAAATTATAATTGGAGTTGGAGAGCTGGCAAAGGGGTATGTTAACGGGAACAGAGTTGATGAGAAATTTCATTTCAAGTCTACAGATTTACTTTTGGAAGAGTTAGAGAATATTATAAAACCCGGAGATGTGATTCTTATTAAGGGGTCTCATGCGATAGGAATGGATAGAATAGTTGAAAGTTTAAAGTTAAAAATTTAAAAGATGCTTTATCATTTATTATATCCGCTTCACACTGATATTTCTGCCTTTAATTTATTCAGGTATATTACAATAAGAGCTGGATTTGCCGGTGCAACTGCTCTTATTCTCTCTTTTATATTTGGTCCCAAATTAATAAGATACCTTTCAAGGCATAAACTATTTGCTGGGACAAAAGAAGAAAACATACCAAATCAAGCCCAGAAAAGCAATGTTCCTACTATGGGGGGGATACTTATACTTTCAGTTAGCATAATTTCTACTCTTTTGTGGACAAATCTTAAGGAGAATTTCATTTGGGTAGCATTGTTTTCTTTTTTAGCTCTTGGAATTTTGGGGTTTTCAGATGACTGGAGAAAAATTAAAAAGGGCAAAGGAATGCGGTCACTTCACAAGATTATGTGGCAAATAGCAATCGGGATTTGTGTAGGAGCATATGTATTTTGGCTACCTAAAGATCCTGCATTCCGAACTGCTACATCCTTACTTTTCGTGAAAAACATTTTCCTTTACTTTAGTGGTTTTTATATCCCTTTTGTAGTTCTGGTAATTGTTGGAACCTCCAACTCTACCAATCTTGCTGACGGACTTGATGGACTATCTATCGGCTTAATTGTAGAAGTTGCCCTTGCTTATGCTATACTTGCTTATGCAGTTGGAAATGTAAAAATATCTGATTATTTAAATATACTCTATATCCCCGGAAGTGGAGAACTTACAGTATTTCTTACAGCAATAGTAGGTGCTGGATTGGGATTTTTATGGTTCAATATTCATCCTGCTCAAATAATTATGGGGGACACAGGAGCTTTGGCATTAGGAGGTGCTATTGGCACCTGTGCTGTTTTTATAAAACAAGAAATACTCTTAATTCTTGCAGGTGGAGTATTTGTTATTGAAGTAGTGTCTGTTATTTTGCAAGTAATATATTTCAAACGGACGCATGGGAAGAGATTATTCTTGATGACACCGATTCATCATCATTATTCGAAAACCGGAATACCAGAGGAGAAAATCGTTGTGAGATTTTGGATTATGGGAATTCTATTCCTTTTGGTAGCTCTTGCAACACTTAAGATAAGATGAAACAAGTTAAAGATAATTATGGAGGAAAGAAAGTTTCTGTGATGGGATTCGGCAGGAGCGGCAAAGCTTGTGCTAATCTATTACTGAATATCGGAGCGAAAGTCTTTGTAAGCGACCATTCCGAAAACACGAACCACGAACACGAACCACGGACACGAATTGAATTTGAGTTTGGAAAACACAGCGAACGAATACTTGATGCAGATATGATTGTAATTTCGCCAGGTGTTTCTTTGCAGCATCCTATTATATTGAAAGCAAAAAAGAGAAATATCCCTGTAATAGGAGAGCTTGAATTTGCATCTCGTTTCATTGAAAATCCAATAATCGGAATAACTGGGACAAATGGGAAAACCACTACAGCGTTTCTTATCCAAAGAATGCTTGAATCTGCAGGGATAGACACAGTTTTATGTGGAAATATGGGTATCCCTCTATCTTCAGTGATAGCGGAGCTAAAACCTTCTACGGTCCCGATACTTGAAGTGAGCACTTTTCAGCTTGAGACTGTAGAAACTTTCCGCCCGTGGATTGGCATACTTTTAAATATAACACCTGACCATTTAGACAGACATAAGAGTTTTCAGGAATATAAAGACCTGAAATTAAAACTATTTTCAAATCAGACCGAAGATGATTTTGCTGTACTTAACTTTGACGACCCGGTAGTGAGAACCGCTAATACGAGAGCACAAAAGTTGTTCTTTAGTTGTAAGGGCAATTCGCGAACCGCCCCTACGATATGGGTAAAAAATGGGAATGTTTTCTATGCTCAGGATAAATTATTTAGTATAAACGAACTTAACTTTAAATGGGAATGTTTGCTCCCTGATTATCTCGCAGCTATTCTTGTAGGGAAAATTCTCAAACTCTCCTCAAGCTTAATTCTTGAAGGATTAAATTCATTTACTGGGGTCCCTCACCGACTTGAAGATATTGGAACAATAGAGAAAGTGAGATTTATAAATAATTCTATGTGCACAAACCCTGAAGCTTTTGTGAGTACTCTCCATAGCTTTAAACAACCTGTAATTCTCATTGCCGGAGGCAAAGAAAAAAAGGTAGATATAACCCCAATTGTTCAGGCAATAAATGAATACACAAAATATACAGTGCTAATTGGTGAAACCGCTCCAAAATTAAGTAATTTACTTAATACCCAACACTGTTCTGCCAATACGATGGAAGAGGCAGTAAGTCTTGCTTATGCTCATGCTTCTCCCGGTGATACGATCCTTTTGTCTCCTGGATTTGCTTCATTTGATTGGTTTAGAGATTTTAGTGAACGAGGTGAAAAATTTAAAGAAGCAGTTAGGAAACTAAAAAATTAAGTGAAACGGTTTTCGGTATTCGGGTTTCGGTTTGCGATAACCTATCACCGTTAACCACTAACCGAAAAAATGAAAAAGGTCGATAAAAGTATTCTTATTATCACTCTTATTCTTGTCGGAATAGGACTTATAATGGTTTATTCAAGCTCAGCATTCTCATCATTGAGGTCAACTGATACATCGGTTTTTTTCCTGCGAAAACATCTTATCCCATTGAGTATTGGCATAGTTTTATTTGTTGCGATGGTCAAGATTGATTATCATTTCTGGGGAAAATGCTCTTATCTTATTTTATCAGCAACAACAGTCCTGCTTATAGGTGTTCTTATATTCGGACCATCTGTTCATGGGGTTCAAAGATGGCTAAGGTTTGGCGGATTTTCTATTCAGCCATCGGAAATTGCAAAACTCGGAGTAATAATATTTATAGCCGATTTCATTTCAAGAGAGGACCCCAAAAATCTTAAAAAAGGGCTTTTGCCTGTACTCGGCGTAATTGCTACCATTGCCCTGCTTGTCGGTTTAGAACCTTCATTCGGATCTCTATCGGTTCTATGCCTCGTCTCTCTTGTCCTGCTGTTTTTAGGAGGAGCAAAAGTATGGCATCTGCTCTTGCTACTCTTAATCGTTGGAGGAATCGGATTTGTTTCCGTCAATCAATTCCCTTATGCTAAAGCAAGAGTTTCGGGCTTTCTTGCACAGGAAGGATACCAATTACATCAATCAATTTATGGAATAGGAGCTGGAGGAATATTTGGCAAGGGACTCGGTAATGGACAGGAAAAACTTTTATTCTTGCCATATTCACACACAGATTTCATATTCTCGATTATTGGAGAAGAGCTTGGATTCATAGGGTGTGCTGGAATCTCCATTTTGTTCTTTTTCTTATTAATAAAGGGTATAAAGATTGGAACTCATGCGGAAAGCCAATTTGGATTCTTGCTTGCTTGTGGCATTTCGCTTGTAATTTTTATAAGTGCTTGCTTCCATATAGGAGTTTCTTCTGGGCTACTACCTACCACCGGAATACCGCTTCCATTTATCTCGTTTGGAGGCTCTAATCTATTAACAAATCTTGCAGGCATTGGAATATTATTGAATATAAGCAAAAGTAGTAATGGAGTTCTATGAACGAGTTAAAGAGAGCAATGAATGAATGGGGGACATCCCCGAACGACTCGGAGAGGGTAACGAACGACTCGTGGAGGGCAACGAACGACTCGGGGAGAGCAACGAATGACTCGTGGAGGGCAACGAATGACTTGGAGAGGGCAACGAATGATTCGGGGAGAGCAACGAATGACTCGGGGAGAGCAACGAATGACTCGGGGACATCCCTGAAGCAAATATAAGATGAAGATAATTATTGCAACTGGTGGCACAGGAGGTCATATATTTACAGGACTTGCTATTGCTGAGGAATTGGATAATCTTGGAGGCAAGGTGCTAATCGTTGCTTCAAAATCCGCACTGCCTGATGCTATTATACAAAAACAATATCCGCTCGAGCTTACTTGCCAGCGTCCATTGCTTGGCAAAAACCTCAAGCAGAAGCTTGCATTCCCTGTTTTCCTGGGGCTCTCATTATTTCAGTCTATATATATAATAATGAGAGAAGCTCCGGATGGCGTAATTGGAACTGGTGGATTCGGCTCTTTCTCGCTTGTGTTTGTTGCTGCTTTCCTGCATATTCCCACAATAATAACGGAAATCGATTCTGTCCCCGGGCTTACTACAAAAATACTTTCAAGATTCGCTCACGAAATTTGGCTCGCTTTCCCTTCTGCCAAGAGCAAATTGCCAACTAAAAAAACAATGCTCGCTGGGGTTCCTGTTCGAAAGAAGATTACAAAACCTACTAAAACTATTAAAGATTTTGGATTATGTGAGAACAAGCCCACTATCTTTGTCTTCGGTGGCTCAAGAGGTGCGAGACATATAAATGAAGTCCTCGAGAAAATTTTAGACCTCAAAATACTCCCAGATTTCCAGTTTATATGGCAAACAG
>JAGMCN010000044.1 GCA_023129235.1 Caldifarciminota bacterium
GATGAAGACCACCTCGACCGCTATAAAAACCTTGAAGAAATAAAGGAAACCTTCCTTAAATTCACTAACCGAGTCCCATTTTATGGATGCAACATTGTATGTAACGACGAGCCCCATATTGCTCAGATTATCCCAAGAATGAAAAAAAGATGCATCACTTACGGATTTAGCGAAGAAAGCAAAGTTAGAATAAAACATTACGAACTTGGAGAAACTTCTCATTTTCGTCTCCAAACCAATGGCGATGATTTGGGAGAATTTACACTCTCTCTTCCGGGTATTCATAACATTTTAAACGCCTGTGCTGCTATTACCGTTGGCATTGAACTGGGAATCTCTATTCCTATAATAAAGCAAGCAGTGTCAGAATTCAAAGGAGCACACCGAAGATTTGAGTTAAAGGGTGAAAAAAAGGGGATTAAAATTATGGACGATTATGCTCATCACCCCAGAGCAATAGAAGCTACTCTTAGTACTGCTAAACAACTCTTCTCGGGAAGAGTTATTGTTATCTTCCAACCTCATTTATTTTCAAGAACTCAAAAACTTATTGACAGATTCGCTTACTGTTTCAAGGATGCAGATTATGTTATCATCTCTTCTATATATCCCGCAAGAGAGTCTCCCATCCCGGGAATTACTGGAGAACTCATTGCGCGTCATGCTATTTCAACAGGATATAAAAATATTTCTTATATCCCGTCAAAACAAAAAATTATTGATTGGTGTTTAACTAATTTAAAACCAGGCGATACTTTATTTACCATTGGTGCTGGCGATGTCTATAAAATCGGAGAAGAACTACTTGCCCTCCTATCGGAGAAGTAGAGAATATGGGGAGAAAATAAATTGTGTTCAAGAGATAAAATTAACCACAAAGTCACTAAGACACGGAGGACACAAAGGATTAAAATTTTAATATAAAACTTTGTGAACTTTGTGCCTTTGAGTCTTTGTGGTAAATAAAGATTTAATGAAAAGGAGGAAAGATGAAAAACCAAATTATTGCGGGTATTGATTTGGGAAGCTCTAAAATCACTTGTATGATTGCTAAAACAAGTGCCTCTAATCCAGCCCCAGAAATCATTGGCGCAGGAATTTCAGAGCCTAAAGGCTTTTCTAATGGTTTGGTGGTCAATCTCGAACTTGCTGCCCAATCTATTAAAAACGCTACTTCTCTTGCCGAGACACAAGCTGGTGTTAAACTATCGGAGTTGTTCATTGCTATTACAGGTGCACACATTAGAGGTGAATCCTCAAATGTTTCGCTCTCCATTCCGCCTGACAAAGAGATTACTCCTTCTGATGTTTCTCAACTCGTTCAACAAGCCTCCACTGTTGACCTTCCTTCCCACCGTACTATTATTCACTCATTCCCTCAAGAATTTATTCTTGATGACCTCCATGGCATCCGCAACCCTATTGGTATGAACGCTAACCGCCTACAAGCCTCTATTTACATTGTTACTGCCACCTCTACCGCCATACAAAATATTCAAAAAGCCATCAACCGTGCAAACTTTAAAGCAAGAGAATTCCTCCCTCAGCCCATTGCTGCCTCCTACGCTGTCCTTGATTCCAATGACCAGGAACTCGGTTGTATGCTTATTGATATTGGTGGTGAAACTACTGATGTTGCCGCTTTCTATAACGGCGGTATTTATGATACTCTTTCCCTCGGCCTCGGCGGAGCTGATATTACTAATGATATTTCTATCGGACTTTCTATATCAAGATATCATGCCGAACAACTAAAAATCAAACA
>JAGMCN010000045.1 GCA_023129235.1 Caldifarciminota bacterium
GCAAAGATATCGAACAAACCATTGATAAAAAATCTCTCATTTCCATCATTGCTCCTCGTATTGAGGAAATCTTTGGACTGCTTCACAGAAAACTGAAATATCCTACTGACTTAGAGCTCCTTCCTGCGGGTATTGTTCTTACCGGAGGCGCTGCTAAAATGCCCGGCATTTCAGGACTTGCCGAACGCATCTTTGGTATCCCTGCTAAAATTGGCATCCCTAATACTGTTCAATCGCTTAATCAATACAAAGACCCTTCTTTCGCCACACCTATTGGCCTTATTATTTATGGCTCTATAGATAAATCCGCCTCAAACGGAAACAAAAGAAACGGAAGGATGGGAAAAGCTTCAAAAACACCTTTGCTCTCATCTTTCTCTAATCGTGTGAAAAAATGGCTATTAGAATAATTTCGTGGGTCGTGACCGTGACTCGTGATTTCCCTGTAGGGACAATTCATGAATTGTCCCTGACCAACACGAACCACCAACACGAACCACGGTTTATCGTGCCCATACAAAACTGTATGCTGTCAGCTGTTAGCTGTCTGATATTTGCAACCCTTAAACTTCTAAACCTTTTAACCTTTAACCCTTTAAACTGTCAACCGTCAGCTGTTAGCTATAAATTTTATTGATATGAAAAACCTAAGATTCCAATTCTCAGACCCACAAGTTGCAGACTCTGTACGAGATTCTGCGGACACGAACCACAAACACGAACCACGAACACGGACACGAATTAAATGTTTGGGCATCGGCGGATGTGGAGGTAATGCTCTTAATACTGTACTTAAAACTATAACTCCCAACTCCCAACTCTCAAACTCTTCAACTCCCCAACTCGTAACTCCCAACTCCTCAACTCCCCAACTCGTAACTCCCAACTCCTTTATTGCCATTAATACTGACCGTCAAGCACTTTCTATCTCCAACGCTCCTACCAAAGTTCAAATTGGTATCTCTATCACGAAAGGCTTTGGCTCTGGTGGAGACCCGGAAATTGGCAAAAAAGCCATTGAGGAAAATATTGATGATGTTAAAAATGTTATTAAAAATACCGATGTCCTTTTCATTATCGCCGGTATGGGCGGAGGTACTGGAACTGGTGCTGCACCTACTATCGCCAAAATCTCAAGACAATCAGGAGCTTTTACTATTGCTATTGTTACTTTTCCATTCGATTATGAAGGTAATAAACGTGCCCTACAAGCTACCGCTGGCATATCTGAATTAAAAAAATACACTGATGCTCTCTTGTTACTCCATAATCAAAAATTGCTTGTTATGACTTCCAAGGAGACCCCTCTTGTCAATGCTTTCGAACTCATAAATCAAACTATAGCCCAGACAGTTCAGGGATTAACAGAAATTATTCTCTTGCCAGGACTCGTTAATGTAGATTTCGCTGATATACGGACCCTTATGTCTCAAAAAGGAGATGCTTTCGTCGGTGTAGGAACATCTAAACTTGAGCCTTTAAACCCTTTAACCCTTGAACCTTTGAACCTTCAGCCATCAACCGAATACCAAAAACCAATAACCGATAACCATACTACTATTGCTTTACAACAAGCTATTAATTCTCCATTCCTCACAAAATCCTGTTTGCGAGGTGCATTGGGCATTCTTATTAACATATCCGCCGGCCAATCCCTTACTCTGTTTGAAGCAAAAAATGCTATTTCTACTGTCAGAGATATGGTTCACCACGATGCTAATATTATTTTCGGCATTCACATTAATCCCACACATAAAGTATGTACAGAACAAGATGAAGTCAAAATTACTATAATTGCCACGGGAATAAAGCAAGATTATTGCAAACCATATAAATATTCAGAACAAAATCTGAAAATTCCAGCATTCAAGAGGAAAAATTATGATTTCTTAGCCTTTAAAAAACACGAAAGTTCAGAGATTCTTACTTTCTCAAAACGTCAAAATGGGCTTAAATCCTAAATTTAGAGCACATTACTCAAAAAAAATAAAAAAAAATAAAAAAAAACCTTGACAGATTAAAATTGAGATTTATTAAATAACTATGATGAAAGTAAAATATTTAATTCCTATTTCTATTTTTTTACCAGTTTTAACCTGGGCGCCTTGGGCACAAGGCACAAGATTAACTATCATTAGAGCTGTTGGTGCTGTTCCTATTGATATGGTCACTCCGGGCGGAAAACAGCAAATCGCTCCTGATGCAGTGATTGCAGGCGCTCCCGTAACATTGGGTATAGGTCTATTTGATGATGCAGGGAATCCCGTTGCCCTGAATCATGACTGTCAACTGGACATAGTGAATTCTGAAGCAGTTCCATTCTTGGCAGAAGACGACCCTGCGAATCCCGTAGCTCAAAGAACAATTCAACTTCCAACAACGATTACGCTTAACAACCCTGTGCCTGGAGCAGGCATTTTTCAAGTCTATCCTTTTAGAGCAACTATTTATCTAGATGCTGGATTAGCCCCTGATATTACTCAATACCAATTTGTAGTAACAGATTTGAGTGATCCTACTGTTTTGCCCGATACTTCTTTCCCTCTTGATTCTGTTATGCCAGAGCCACTTAGAAAACTTATATTAGTCTTACCCGGAGAGTCGCATTATCCAGGTAAATTCGAGTATTTTCTTACAGGTACTCCCCCTCGTCTGGGACATCCAAGTGACCTTTCCGCAGGTTTTAATTATGCCTTTATTATTTATGGAACTGATAGATTCGGAAATACTTGCCCGGGTATGCCGGCACATGCAGTGTTTCTTGAAAGATCTCAAGGTAGATTAGCACCTGAAAGTCCACTCCCTACTGACATCGGTTCACTTGATCAGCCGGGAGCAAACGGTATTTCTATTGCAAAGAGAGTTTTTGGAGTCCGTTATGCAGGAACAGGACGCGCATTTTTAAGAGTTAATAGTACTACTGCGCTTCCTCCCGGTGTATGGCCGGATGGTGAACGTGAGTTTAGTATCTTGGGTGAGCCACCGGATCCAGAGAATATGATAGTAGTAAAACCTAATCCCATTGGTAATGGCCCGAACTCAGGACCGTGTGCAGAAATAGTAATTAAAAAAGACCCCAGGTATGGAGGAGATATAAGGGCAAAGATATTTAATCAATTTGGTGCACTTGTGCGGGAATTTCAAAATGAAGACATAGAAGGACTATACGATGATTCTAAAGGATTTTGGTCAATAATATGGTGTGGCGATAACGATAAGGGTTGTAAAGTATCAAATGGAATTTATCATTTTTGTGTAGAAATAATACAGGTTGAAAAAGCAGGTATATGGAGAGCAAAAATAGGAGTAGCATGGTAAAGAAAAACTTTAAATCCAGATATTTCCAAATCCCAAAAATAGTGACAGTATTAGCACTCATTGGGGTTTGGAGTTTCCCAGCCTATGGAGTTGGGGATGCCGGTATGTATGGTGAGCTCTTCACTTATTGGGGAGCATCGGCAAGAGACCTCGGAATGGCAGGTGCCTTGACAGGACTTGCGGATGATGCGAGTGCAGGATATTTTAACCCTGCTGGACTTGTTCAGCTAAACACTCAAAAATTGACTTTTATGCACTCTATTGTCTTTGCTGGAGGTGGAACATCCGCTGAAGTATTATCTTATTCACGACCAGCTTCAGGAACATCAGGATTTGGGGCTACCTTCATTCACCTTTTTACCCCGGGTATACAACTTGCATACAATGATAGAGTGAGAGGTGGATACAAATATACTAATCGAGAGGTCGGAGGGTTATTTACTTATTCCACGAGGTTGATGGGACCTGTATTGGCTGGGGCTAATGCTAAAATCTTCTACCATCAACTCTACAACTACTCTGGAATGGGATTCGGATTAGATATTGGGCTCTTTTTCTTCCCTGCCGAAGTGTTTTCCTTCGGAGTAAATGTCCAAAATGTTGTAAAACCAGCTGTTAAATTTGTAGATGAAACTTCCTCATTCCCAACTATCTTACGTACTGGTGCATCAATTAGACCTTTTGGAGAAAAACTTGCAGTTACAGTTGATATGATTTGGTCAGAGTACAAATCACCCAGTTTTGGGGCTGGAATAGAATATAAACCCTTCCAGATGTTTCATCTGAGGGGAGGAGCTAATCAATCATTTGCAGGATTGGGATTCGGATTGTGGAAAGACCAAAAAAGATATGAAGTGCAAGTGGATTATGCGTTTCAAATTCCTTTTGCCACTGGTAGTATGTTCGGATTCGGACATAATATCTCACTTTCCTTGATGTTTGGCGGCTTCAGAGCAAAAGCTTCCTGTCCTTCTATTGCTTTCTCTCCTACTTCCGGAGCAGAAGGTAAGAACATTGCTTGGCTTTACTTTGATGTTAAGCCAAGAACCAAAGTTAAGAAATGGCAGGTACTCGTTAAAGATGAAGCCGGTACCGTTGTTAGGAAAATTGGTGCCTGGGGAGAACCTCCTTACAGAGTATCTTGGGATGGCAAAGATGACAATGCTATATTGGTTCCTGATGGAAGATATTACTATAGCCTTAAAGTAGTTGAAACGGGTGGAAGAAGTTGGGATTATGAGGGATACTTCTCTTCATTGTATACAGTGGGACCTCCAGGTACAATCATTGTGAAACCTAAAGGAGAAACTCCCAAATATCTCCTTGAAGAACGTAGGCAACCAAAAGAAACTCAAAAGGGCGAAAAACGAAGAAAAGGGCGAAAGAGAAAGAAAAGGTAAATGTATACCTTCCTTGCGTGTTTCCTTAGCTTAACTGTCGTTAAGTCTCCTACAGACAGCTTTCAGGTTATAGAGGCCTTATTCGCTCGTGAGCAATACGAGGAAGCTCTCGGAGGATATAAGGGCCTTATAAAATTTGAAGATACTGCTCCGGAAGCTCTTTATCGTATGGGTGAATGCTATTATAACCTTGAGCAATATGAGGAAGCTATTCTCGTTTTTAAGCACTTGCGCGAAACATATACAGAAAACTATCTTTGTCCAGAAGCTATTTATTCTATCGGTATTTGCTGGCTTGTCCTCGGAGATACTAAACAAGCCAGCCACTACTTAATAGATGAAATAGATGAATTCCCAGGCTATATAGACGAGAAACGTATCCTCTCCGGAAAAGGCATTGCTCTCTATGCCGAAGGGAAGTATAGAGATGCGCTTATACACTTGGAACGTTTGCACACTAAGGAAGGATTATATTATAGAGGGAAATGCTATGCAAAACTCGGAGACCCATTACGAGCTATTGGAATTTATAAACAATTAATGAAAAAATACCCTAAAACAAAAATTGCTGAGTATGCTGCCTTCAAAATGGGAGATGCTTTATTTGAGAATAAAGATTATCCCGGTGCTGCTGAAAAATACCAATCTTTTATGGACCATTACCCTTGGACAGAACTTAAAGATTATGCAAGATATAAACTTGGTTGCTGTTACCTTGACCAGGGACAGTATGAAAAAGCCATTCAACTCTTCCTATATGAAATAAAAGCTCCCGACCCTTGGCTTTGTGCTCATTCCTGGTATCAATTGGGAATCTCCCGTATGAAGATTAACAGATTGGAAGATGCAATTAAATGTTACCAACGCACAAAAGCTGATCATCCGGATATGAGAGTAGCTGCCCTTGCTCATGTAAAATATGGACAATCGTATATCCAGCGGGGAGATACTACGGGTGCTCAGCTCTCTTTCCAACAAGTATCTTCAGTTTATCCTACGGGAAATTTTGCAGGACTTGGAGATTTCTTGACTGGCACTGCTTTCTATATCCAAGGGAGATTTGTTGAGGCAGTTGAACATTACCATAAAATTATAAGACTTCATCCAGCGTCAGAAGCTCTTCTTCCTGCATATGCAATGATGCTCTATTGCTACCTCCAGTTGGGGAGTTTTGAGGAAGGTGCGTCGGTCGGAAGCTCTCTTTATAAAATAATTAGGCATGAGGACCCAAAAGAACCTTGGGTCGGTCGTGCAAAATTATACTTGGGAGAGCTTTACTACTACCTTGATAGATACCCAAAGGCAATAGACTTTTATGAAGAAGTTATAAAGGATTTCTTGATTCCTGAAGTAAAAGCTCCTGCTTTTATTGGAAAAGGATGGTGCATGATTGAGCAGGGGGATACCAAGGAAGGGCATGATATACTAAAAGATGCTTATCAAAGATGGTCTACTACAGATACTAACTGGGCAGTATCTTCTCTTTATGGATGGGGTGTTGCTTCATTTAATGGCGGTGACTTTGAAGATGCTTATAATACTTTCTTGTTCGGAGTCGGAGACCTCTATCCTGAATGTGAAGTTGCAGGAAATGCTTACTATCATGGAGGGAAAGCGATTGCTGCTCTTGGAAAATATGGAACTGCCATTGAATACTGGCAAAAAGTGCTTGATGAATACCCTACTTGTAAAGTTGCATCTAATGCTGCTTTTGACCTCGGCCGTGTTTATTTCATGGCAGGACAATACGATGAAGCAATTGGCTCTTATGAGACGATACTTGAGGACTATCCCAAATCTGATATTGTTAGGGAAGCTCAATTCCAGATGGGGGCTACTTACTATAGCGCACAGGAATATGAAGATGCAGTACGAGAGTTCCAAAAATTTATTGATTTGTATCCTGGGGACCCTTTAAGAGATCAGGCTCGTACTCAAATACAGACTGTTCTTTATATATGGGGACAGCAAGACAGGGAAGTCTTGGTGGAACTTATAGAGAAATATCCCGGTTCTGAGTTTGCTGCTGAGGCTCAGTGGCAAATTGCTGCAGAAATTTATAATGATGAAGAATACGAAGAAGCTATTAAGGAGTTCCAGAAACTCGTAGTCAACTTCCCCGAATCACCTAAAACAGCAGAGGCTCAATATTTTATAATATCAGCTTATGGAATATTAGAAAAATATGATAAGAGAATAGAAGAATGCAAAAGATTTTTAAATTATTTCCCCAATGATGCAAAAGTTCCAGATGTATACTTCCAGATGGGAGCTACCTACTTTAATATAGGAAGATATGTTGATGCCATTGGTGCCTTTGAGGTAATTATTGATAATTACAAGGATTATGAAAAATATAACAGGGCGGGTTATTACCTTGGCATTTCCTATAAAAATCTCGGCGAGAAGAAAAAGTCAGAAAGGTTGCTGGAGAAATTTGGAGAAGAAACTAAAGAAGCAGAAGAGTAATTTTTTGCTTGACAAGTCTTGAATTTCACTCAAATATAAATAAGGTGTTTTAGAAAAAGAGTTGTTCTGAAAAGGAGGGAAAAATGATAATTGGTATTCCTTTGTGGAAACTTATATTTAATCCGTTTATCTTCATCATTGAAGTGGTGCTTGTGGTCGCTATCTTTGTCATAGTTGAAAGATGGAAAAGCTTGAAGAAGATAAAATTTGATACCAAAAAGTTTACGCAAGATATAAGAAACTCTCTTAAAAGGGGAGGGACTAAAAGAGCTATGGAAATATGCGAGTCTGAAGATCATCCTCTTGCTAATGTGCTTCTGGAAGGGATTAGAAATGCCTCACTCGGCAGAGAAGATGTATATGATGCTCTTGACGAAGCACATATGAGGGAACGAGGAATAATTGAAAAGAGAGTTGGAATACTTACTGTAATTGCATTTATTGCTCCTCTTCTTGGACTATTTGGAACGGTAGTGGGAATTATTCAAGCATTTAGTGCTATGGCTGTTGCCGGAGGAGCTGACCCAACTGCTATGCTATCAGGAATTGCTGTTGCTCTCCTTACCACTGCATTTGGGATTATTGTTGCTGTCCCTGCTGCTATTACTTATGGAATGTTCTCTGGAAGAGTGGATGCAATTTCAGCAGAAATTGAAATCGGCTCAAAAAACCTTGTTATTGCACTCTCGGAATATGTATGGAAGAAATCAGGAAGAACGAGAACTAAGAAATCTGACGAGTAGTTAAGGAGAATAAAATATGATAGCAGGTGTCCCTATTTTAAAACTGATATTTAGTCCGTGGATTCTTGTCCTCATACTTGTCTCTGTTGTTTCAGTGGGTACTATGCTTGATAGAATTATATATTTCGGAAGACTTAAGTTGGATGCTCCACGATTCCTCCGTCAAGTAAAGGAACTTATTAAAGGGAAACAACTCACAAAAGCCACAGAACTATGTGAGTCAATTAACCATCCTATTCCTCGACTTGCAAGAGATATGATTCAAACGGCTAATTTTCCAAGAGCTCAGATTGTCTCGGCAATTGAAAGGGCAAGGGCAAGAGAATTGCAAGTAGTCTCGTCTCATGTAGGAGTTCTTAGTGTAGTTTCCTTTATTGGTCCCTTGCTCGGACTTTTGGGAACAGTTGTGGGTATTGTCCAGGCTTTTGCAGCTCTTGCTGAAACTGGAGGAGGAAGTCCCACGGCAATGATGGCTGGTATAGCGGTAGCTTTAGTAACTACTGCGTGTGGAATTGCTATTGCTGTCCCTGCTGCTATTGCTTATGGGATATTTTCCGGCAAAGTAGATGCAATAGATCATCAAATGGAAATGGTTGGCAGTTCAATCATTCGGGTGCTTTCTGAACGGAAATTGATAGATACATCTGTGAGCCAGAAAATAAGAAAAAAACGAGAAGCCCCGGAGAAAGCTAATCCTTCGGAAGCCTCAGAGGCACTTACTCCGGGAATAAATATGGCTTTGCTTCTTATTTGTTTCTTTATGCTTTTTGTTCCTAATATGTATCAATCAAACTTCACAGTCTCTACTCCCGCCCTCTCAAAATCTAAACAAAAACAGAAAGAGAAGAAAGAGAAAACAGAACTTAAACTTAACATATATATGGCAGCAGACGGCTCTGTTTTTATAAACAATCAACTTATGCCTCCTGATATTGAGGTGCAAAATGAACTTATGCGACAACTTTTACTGCGAAGTTTAAAACGACTTTGTATTATATCAGCAGATGAAACACTTTTTCATTGGCAGGTAGTTGATTTGATGGACCGTGCAACTGTTTGTGGAGCTGAGAAAGTGCTCTTGCTTAAACGTAGGGGGGGTAGAAAAGGATGAAATCACATAAAGCTACTATGAATGTATCGCCACTTTGCGATGTTTGTTTTACTGTTCTTGTAACTCTAATGGTTACTGTCCCGATAATGGCAATTTCAGGAAAATTTAAAGTAGACCTCCCGGCAGCTCACACAAAGGAAATGCGAGATGAAGGAGCTTTGAATGTCAGTATTAAGCCCGAAGGCGATTCATTGCTTGTCGCAATTGGTGATAAAGATGCCCCTTTCGAAGAAGCGCTGGAGATTCTTGCAGAAGAGATAAAGAATGACCCGGGGAGAATGATTCTCATAAGAGCGGATAAGTTTATTCTCCATGGAATGGTTCTTGATTTATTAAGATTTGCAAAACTCAAGGGTGCTGAAAGGATAGCCATTGCTACAGTAGGAAAATAATGGATAAAAGATATACTATATGTCTTTCAATTGCTTTTCTTACTCATGCATTAATAGTTTTCTTCTTCCAGTTTCAAAAAATGATGGAACAGAGAGCAGCTGAAAGAAGATTTATTGGAGTAGAATTTAGGGAAGAGGAAGAGAAGAAAAAAGAAAAGAAAAAAGAGCCCAAAAAAGAGAAGAAACTCCTTACTCCAAAAACTCCGACCGTATCACTCAAAGATAAATTTAAATACAGAGATAAAAGTAAAATATCAGAAGATGACTTGAAAAAACTTGCGCAAATTGCTGCCCCACTGAAAATAGCTGCGCCAAATAAGGTGATAGACATTGACAAAATGCTTGAAATGCACAAGAGCCAAATTAATATAGATATGGGCGACTTTGAGAAACTTAATTTGGGTGATGCGATTGGTGACTTAGAAGTTCTTACATTAGGTGCTGGAATGTCAACCGAGGATATATTAAAACAAGATATAGTTGAACTTCCTGCATCCGCACTTAGTGGCAGATTAGGTCTATTCACTACAATGGGTGCAGGTATATCAGGAGAAGGTGGAGGGATAGAACTTGATAGAGCAGATGCAGGTGACCTTGTAGAAAGCAAAGAAGTTTTTAAAAAATCAGTCAAAAAGGCTGAGAAAGAAACAAGAGTTGCAAAGGCAGAGGGACCACAAACTGTGGTTGAAATAACAGGTGCACTCGCAGACCGTCAACAGATTAAAGGTCCACTTCCTCCTTTTCCAGATTGGGCTTTACAAAGAGGAATATCTGGTTATTTAAGAATCAAAGTGACCGTAGATGCAAGTGGGAAAATATCAGGAGCTGTGATTCCATTGAGCACAACTGGGTATCCAAATTGGGATAGTGCAGTAATATCCTGGGTTAAAAAACACTGGAAATGGAAAGCAGTTCCGGGCCTCAGTTCACCAGGCTGTATTGGCTTCCAGTTTATAATTGGTTAAATTACCCCAACTTTTAGATAGATGAATAAAAAGGAGAAAATTATGATACTACAAAAAGTAAAAAAAACTATGATTTGGGTTTTTGGGTTAATTTTTGTTCTTATATTTACTGTTCCTGTCTTCTCTCAGGAAGAAGAGGATAAATTGGGAGCAGGAGATGTAAAAGTAATAGGAAAATTTAAGGGCAAAATTGACGAGAAAAAGCCTATGCTTAAGTTATATTTTGACCCATTTGAAGCACTCGCTGCTTACATTAAAAGAGGAGAATATATTTATGATAAGCAGCTGGGATTAAATTCAGACCTCGCATCTACACTATATCCAATTCTTGCGTCAGAACAAGTTATAAAACCATGGCTTCACGGAATTGTGAAAAAGGAAATCTCCTTGTTTAATCCGATATATGGAAGCGATGTGAATGAGTGGACGCTATTTATAAGAGATGAGAAAGGTAGTCTCTTTAAAAAATGGGAAGGCAAAGGAGCTCCTCCTCGAAATATCGTCTGGGACGGTAGAGGAAAAGATGAATCAATGATGAACCCGGGAATTACTTACATTTATTCTGCAGAAGCAAAAGATGCACTTGGAAATGTATCTAAGGTTATTGGTCGTAAACTTATAGTGAAAGGTATTTTATATAAAGAAATGGGTGAATGGATAATTGCATTAAGAGGAGATAGAGT
>JAGMCN010000046.1 GCA_023129235.1 Caldifarciminota bacterium
TTAGAAAAGGAACCTTACCAAGCATTTGCAGATCAGCTTGAGAATTATTTAATTGCAATACACAGACTTTCGGATAGGGGGAAATATTTAAAGTCAGCTATTCTAGAGTTATTAGCACATGGATATTTTGGAATTTATACGAATGGGAATCGTTATTGGTTTCTAACTGCTTATGATTTATACCCAGCAGATGTAAGTGTAACAGATTCAGAAGCACAATCATTTTGGGTAAGGAAGACCGCTATAAAAAGAAGTGATCTTATAAAAATAAAAGGAATAAATCTAGGACTAGAGCCAGGAGTGGCTGGTGAAGTTGTAGGAAGTTTAGACTATGTTCCATTATTTGATACTTGGTCTAAGTCTTTAGATTTAAATATTTGTTTCACAGAGGGCGGCCAAATTGTATATCAACAGAGATTCCCAAGCCCTAAGAAATACCCGTTCTTTATAGGAACGGATATTGAGCTTTTAAATTCTTTTTATCAAAAACCGTTGATAAGTTTTTTAACTCCTTTGCTTAAAAAATATCAAAAGAGTATTCAGAATGTCGAAGATTCAGCTAAGAGTATTGCAAATCCAATTTTAACTTATGATGCAGATGCAGGAATCGATGTTAATGCTCTTGAGCGAGCTTTAAGAGAAGGATATAAACGAATCATAGTAGGAAAAAGTAGTGAAGGTAAAATAGGATTTATAGCTCCAGGTCGTTTACCAGAGTATGCTTTAAGAATGTCTGATGTCGGGATTGAAGGTATGATGAAACATCTGGGAATTACAGGGACCTTTTTAGGAACAGTGACTAGAGGGCTTCGGGAACGAGGGGCTTTGAATACTTTAATGAAGACTACGTTTCGTAAGTTGGGTTCAACGGTTGCGATTCTTGAGAAAGCTTTCTCAAGTTTAGATCAGTATCTAATAGACTATGCTCAGTCTCACCAAATGAAATTGTCAGAAAGATCGGATCTTAAAAATATAGAGCAGATCTTTCAAGGTAAGATTCATTATGTTCCAGTTGAGAAGTTCAAAGGTTTTGGAACTGAAGATACTCAAGAAGCTAAAAATATGGCAGTGGTTAAATGGACTAAGAAATTAGTACCACAGAGCCAAGCGTTAAGAGAGCTCGGGCATTCTCAGCCTCGGAAGCTAATAGAAAAGCAAATGGCTGAGATGAAAAGTCAACAAGAATTTTTGATAGAGGCAAAACAAAAAGCAGAGCTTCCAGTTAAAGGATTCTTAGATGAAGTTTATGATCGTTTGAAAGGACGGCTTACTGATAAATTTGCCTTGGTTCCGTTAGCAGATGATAAAGTTTTGGTAAAATGTTCAGAAGAAGATCAAAAGACAGCTGGTTTTCTTTTAGGAGATCTAAGTGAGAAGATTTTATTGGAGAGTGTAAAGAAAGAACTACCTCCTGTTGAACAAAGAGATCTCGAAGTTAAAGAAGAGAAACCTGTTCCTGCTGAGGTAGGAGTAGAAGAAAAAGAAGTAATTAAGGAAAAAATTCCAGTTGGACCTCCTCCGGAAGAAACAAGGGGACGACCGAGAAAGACTCCGGAAGTTCAAGCTTTAGCTAAAGCAGTACAGAAGTTAGCTAAAGAAGGAGCAAGTCCGACTCCTCAAGAAGTCTCTTCGCATTCTTTTAGCGAAGAAGAACTTAAGAAATTGATAAGCAGAAGTTATAAAATAAAAAAGCCTGAAAAATATTTTGATTTGCCTGGACTTTATTTGGTAGAGCCTCATGCCAGGTGGATTCATAGTGGACAAAAGACTTTAATTCTTAAAGCTGTTAAGTTTAATATTGTAGATAAACCGCATTTACTTTGTGGAAAGAATTTTGTTTACGGAGTTATTAATGTGAGGCGTATTGAAGAAGATTTTGATATAGAAAAGACTAGAAAGTTTCATCTAGTATCTCCAGCTCAGGCTAGAAAATGGTGGAAAGGAAAGAAATTATATTTATATTTATTTGAATTCCATCCTTTTGAAAATCCTATACCTTATAAAAGACCTCAGGGAGTTCAGACTTTTATAACTAAAGTAGATGTTAGAAGAGAGATGGGTTTGCCTTACACTGGAGATTTAAAACCAATTGGGCTTAAACCTTTTAAGCTTCCAGGTCCTCATAAACCTGAGAAAAAAGCCTTTCAACCACATGAATTTTTTAAGATAGAAAGACTTAAAGAAATGATTCCAGAAGCAAGTTATGATGTGTCAGCTAAGATAGATGGATTATTAGGATTTTTATGGGTTGCTGATGGTAAGGTTCAGATGTATTCAGACGTTGGAAATCGATGGTCAGATGATAGATTAGTTCCTATTCTGGAGACTGCTAAGAAAATATTTAAACATGATGCTCTTTTACAAGGAGAATTAGTTATGAAAGGAATAGAACGTAAAGATGTCGCCGGCTATATTCATGCTAAGACTATACCTACTCCTGAGGAGTTAGGAGCTTTGAGATATATAGTCTGGGATATCTTATACATTCGAGACAAATCTATAGCTAATCTACCTTTTAATAAGAGAAGTGCTGTTTTAAATCTTTATCTGTCGTATAAACCATTCCAGAAAGGAGCGATTTTACGCGTCTATCATAAGACAGCTAAGGATCGAGAACAAATACCTGGAGTTATTAAACAGGTTGCTTCAAATGAAGGGGCTGTTATTCGAGATAATAATGCATCCTATTGGGCGACGCATTCAACTTATAAGTTAAAATACTTATATGATATCGATGCTAAAGTTATTATAGCTGAGAAGACGAAAGATGGATTACCTATCTTTCATTGTACTTTAAGAGATGGAACTTACATTGGACAAACTTATGCGCAGAGTCAAGTGAAAGCTAAACCAGGAGATGTTATAAGAGTTAATGTAGAACATGTAACTATTCGTCCTGATGGTTCTGTAAACTGGTATGCTCCCAGGCCTAAATCATTCAAGGAAGGAAAGATAACTCCTAAAAGAATATCAACAACTCAGGTAGGAACAGGTGGAGCTGATACTTTAGATTTGATAAAAGAAATCTATCTAGCGGGTGGAGGTTCAAAAGAGAAATGGACTCGCTGGTTACCAAAGTATCAAGTTTATAAAAAGGAAGTAATGGAAAAGAAAATAGAGATGCTTAAGAAAAAAGTAAAAGCGGGAGTGCCCGCGGCTAAAACATAAAGGTCGTGAGTTTTAATTAATCTGAATTTTTTATTATGTCTAATCCATGGTTAGCTCTTGTTAAAGTAAAACATGCAGAAGTTAAAAAAGAAGGGAGGCTTAAAGGATCAGCTGGTCTTAGAGAAGCAATTCAACGTGCAAAGAAAGTTTATAAAGGGAAAGGAGCAATGGTAAGATCTAAGGGTCAAGGAAAAGGACAGATGCGAGGAATGGGCCAGGGTCCTATAGGAACTCCTAAAAAATAAATGTTAGAAGAACCTGAGGTAACATCAAGAAGAAGAGTAATTCAAAAGCTAACACCTGTAGCTTTAGGTTCGATTACAAGACTCTTAAGAACCGTTAGAGATCTTAAGGGTAAAGTTTATATTGTTGGCGGCTTAGTAACTGAAGGAAGAACAGTAAGAGATATAGATATTGTAGTGTCTAGTCCTAAAGATATTCCAGTTATAACTAAAGCGCTTGGAAAGTATGGAAGTCTAACACATTTTATTGTGCAAAAAGATGAACCTCCAGCAAGTCTTTTTGTAAAAGTAACTGGGAAAGAAGGAACAACCCCAGATAAATTTAAAGGAAAAGGTCGGATTCCTAAGAATGAATATGCTTCTTAAAATATGCCTTATACTTACTATGAAGAAAAACGAAACGGAAAAACTTTCTATTGTATAAAGAGCAAGAGGTCAGGTAAGACAGCTTGTTATCTCTCGAAAGACGCTCGACAAAAAGGAGAACGTTTAAGAGAGGCGGCTGCTCATCTTTCTAAGGCACAATTTAAAAAAGCTTTTAGAATAGCAAAATGATATGGTTCATATCCCGATTCGTCCGGCTAAGGGTAAGAAACATTACCGTGTTTATAAAGAAGCCAAAGGCGAAGTTAAAACTAAAGCGCGACTTTTGAAGGAAGCTTTAAGAATTGCGCATGAGAAAGATGAACATGTAAAAGAGATTGATTTTATTCCTGGTAAATTTACATTACAGCTTCATGGTTGGTTTAATCCTGGAATCTGGAATAATATAGGAGAGTGTGAACGATTTTTAAAGAAGGTTTTAAAAGAAGGAAAAGATCCTGTGAAAGAGTTTGAAAAGAAAGGAGGTAAGTTTCATTATGATTTAAGAACTAAAAAGAAAACGGCACCGTCCTGGTTCGGATTAACCCCTTTTCGTGCACCATGGACTGGAACTCCAGAAAATAAAGTAATGGGTACCGTTAAAGGATACCAAGTAATTACACCTGGAGGAAAAGTTCTTCAGAAGTTTTTAGCTGAAGTAGCTGAGAAGGCTATGGCTAAAGAAGGAATAGCGGAGCGCCGAGATAGAATTGAGTGGATGAAGATTAAAGCTCAATGGTTTAAACCTGATTCACCGGGAAATCCACAGAAAGATCAGCCAGCTATTATGATTGCTATTGAATTTTATAAACCAGCTTGTATTCATAGAAGAGAATTAGATTTCTTTGATATTACTTATTTTGGAGATTATCTTAAGGGCCGATACTATAATCGTTTAGTTGAAAGAAAGATTGCGACTGATGAGCTTACAGAGTGGCAAAAGCAAGATATTAAAAAGAAGAAGGCTGCTGCTTTTTATAATCTTTCTTTCTATTTTTGGAAGGCTAAAGATCAATGGGGTGATCCTGGAACTCCTTATACTATGAAAGAAGTTCATCAAGCTGCTTTAGGAACGAAGACTTTGGCTAAAGTTGCAGCTCCGAAAAAAAAGAAACCTAAAAAAGTAAAAGAGATAAAGGAGTTGAAGCCTCCTGAAGCTACTAAAGAATTTCATTAATATGGAATTAAAACCACCTTATAAAATTGATCACCTTCCTATAAAAGAACTACCAATGCAGATTATTATTTCTCCACTTAAAGAGAAATATAAACCAACAGGAAGACCTACTCGAGAATTCAGTGCTTTGAAGGAAGATATTAAAAAAAATGGTCTTAAGGTTCCTATTTTAGTTCGAAGGGTGGGAGATAAGGAAAGACAGTTTTTTAAGATTAAGGCAGGTTTTATCTCGATTATAGATGGAGGTCATAGATTTACAGCTTGCGAAGAGCTGGGTAAGAATGTTATCCGGTGTCGAATGATGGATCGAGATTACTGGCATAAAATAAATAATCATCTAGATTTGAGTAAGTTTTAACCTTAGAAACTTGACAAACCTTTTGGTCTTATTGTATTTTAAGAATAGAGATAGTTTATTTTAGAAAGAGGCATAGTTCTCTTTCAGTTCTAAAAGGTCGAAATCAAATATCACGGTCCTGAGAACCGGTGAAAATTTTATGGCTAAATTACCAGAAGGCTACGGTGCTGCTGCTCCCGAAAAAGAAGGTGCCACCGTTTACGCCAAAAAAAAGACAAGAAGGAGAGCGGCACGTGTTCTTAGAAAAGCAAAAGGGAAAGCAAAACAGTCCTATCGCGAATTCGTAAAGGAATATCTAAAAACACATAAAGGTGCTTCAATTGTCGATGCTGCTAAAGCCTGGAAAAAGGAGAAAGGAGGTGCAGAGGCTTAGTCTTTCCTTCTTATTGCTTCCCGTCTTTTGATTTCTCGGGAAGCTACAAGCTATGACCGATAATAAAAAGTCTTCAGAATCTAAAGATTATTTATCTATGGCCCGTAAGAAATATAAAGAGGGCTTACGTCCCTCTGCTAGGGCTTTAGAAAAAGCGACCCAAGAGTGGAAGCGATCTAAGATTCCAAAGGCTTAGTACAAAATGTGTCCTGTAAAGAAAACAGAAACTAAACCTGAAGAGGAAGTAAAGAAAACTCCTGAAGGAGAAATGGAAGAAGCTGCAAAGAAAGCAAAATTAGATTTAGGAAAGAAAGAAGGAGATGAACAAACAGTAGGATCTGAAGATCTTAAGAAAGCAATGGACGAAAAAGATATGCAGATAGAAGGTCTTGAGGGAAAGATTGATAGTCTTCAAGATTCTCTTGATTCAGCGTTAGAAGAGATGGCTCTAAAAGGAGGAGTTCCTCCTATTGAAGAAGAGCCTATATCACCGCTGATTAAGGAAGGTGCGGAAGATGAGGTAACAAAAACTGAAACCCCTCCGCTTAAAACTGAGACGGAGACAGTTAAGCCTGAGAAGGAAACGACTCCGTCTAAGGAATCTGGTTCAAATATAGAATCTAAATTAGAAGAAGCTATCGAAGAAGACAGACAGTTTCGAGATGGTGTGCTTCTAAGAGAAGAAGTTCGAGATCTTAAAGATGAGATGAAGGATGTGCTTGAGTTATATCCTGAAGCAAATCGTGAAGAGATTCTTAGAGATGTAGAAGATGGAATCGAAGAAGACAATCCTAATCAGGTTGAAGTCTTAGCTAAGACTTCTGCAGAAAGACGTCAGAAGTTAGTTGAAGATACTAAAACAAAGTACGAGGAGGAACTTAGGGCGAAGCTCACGAAAGAGCAAGAGGGCGGAATTTCGGTCCCTCAGTCCCCGGGTGCTCCAACAGCTCCTAAAGTTACACCTCAAACCGAAGGCCAAGAGACTCATTCCCCTATCCGCGAGGATGTTTTGTGGGGTGATGCTCTTCATAAGGCCAAGGAAAAATTTGTCGAAGGTGGAGGAGTTTAATCTGTATAGTACTTAGAACAATTTAATATAACAATGGCCGCATTAACAGAGTTAGAGACCGCAACGCAGATGTATTTTATGCCCGTGGTCCAGAATCAAATCTGGACAGTTTCTCCTATTCTACATAGGATTTTCAAGATGGCTAAGGAAGGTCAGTGGGGTTTAGCCTCACCTTCTTATGACGGTCGAGAGATCGTGGAACCTCTTGATTATCAGACTGTAGTTTCGGCAGGAGCTCAACATGGAGCTTATAATACTGGTACTACTTGGCAGTGGGGTGAACAAGCAAGTTTAGGAGGCGCTCATTATTCATGGAAGATGTACTTTGTTGGAATTGCTATTCATAACTTAAATGTTGCTTATCAGCAAGGAAAGTCTAAGTTATTTGATTTAGCAGCTCAACGTTTGAAAAGTGCAGCTCATGTATTGAGAGACGACCTTGCTACAGATTTTTATGCTAATAATGATGGAACTGGTGATAACATGATGGGTATGGCATCCTTAACTTCTAATACCGCTACTATTGGTGGAATTGCTCAGGGAGCTACTGGTTGGTGGCAAGTCTATAAAGACGCCCCTGGAGCCCGAGATTTATCCTGGAATATTCTAAATGTAGGATGGTATGCAACTAAGAAGTATGGTGCTCAGGATCCTCCCACTTTATTGGTAACTACCGAAGGAGCAATGCAAGTTTATGAAGAGAACTTAACTAAAGTAACTACCACTGGTGGTGGAGCTTTAGCAAGTCTTCCTTTAGTTGCTTTGATGGCAGGTACCAAAGGTCCAAGAGTAATTGATGGTGGTTTTGAAGCATTTTATTTCAAAAGAATTCCGATGGTTTCAGATCCTTATTGTACTGCTGGTAAACTTTATATCATTAATGAAAGATATCTCCATTGGAGAGTTTTGAAGAATTTTGAAAGCACTGGTTGGATCCAGCAAAGAGTAAATGGTTTGGATAAAGCAACTTGTACCATCTTCGGATACGGAGCAATGACTTCATCTGCAAATCGAAAGCACGGAATTTTAGCCGACTTAAACGAAAGCTAATTGGTTTATATATTGTTCATTGTCCTTCCTTGTGAGGATAAGGAAAGGATCTGTTATTTGACAGATTCTTTTTTATTGTTTACGATAAGATTGATATGAGTATTGGAGTTAGAGTTTTTCCATATAATAAAGAGCTGGAAGAATTTTTAGAAACAAAAGGGCTTAATACAAGAGAGTCGAATGTTCATGTTCTTCATTATTCTGGAAATAAGATTAAAGAACTTAAACATCTTTTAAAAGAAGACAAGCCGGACTTATTAGTTAATCATTCAATTCCAAGCTTTAAAGAATTTAACGATCAGATTCAGGTTTACCATCCAATTCGAACATTTGCAGATGTAATAAGACAGAAGAAAATATGGACGAATAATTTTGATTTATGTCAGCATTATTATCAAAGGCTTGGTCTTCAAAAAGAGATTCTTATAATACCTAAAAGACAAAGCAAAAAACGAGAAGTTAATTTTCAACTTGCTAGGAAGAAGGTAATAAATCTTCTTGAGAAGTTTAAAAGATTTATGCTCTGGACCTAGTTCTGTTTCAAAATCAAATATATGGCAGAGGAATTTTTTGAAATTATAATACCAAGTGGAGCTACAGCTTCTGCCTTGGCTAAAAAGTACGGAACAGATCTTGATACTATCAAAAGATTAAATCCGCAGATTAAAGATATTGATAAGATCTATGCTGGCGATAAAATGAAATTGCCAAAGTTTGAAGTTCCTAAGATTCCTGAGGTCCCAAAACTTCCTAAAAATTATAGCCTAGATCTTGAAACTTATTTAAAGAAATTATATTCGGGAGGCTATACCTTTGCTCCTTTTGCAAGAGAACGAATGGGAGAAGATTTGCAGAAGCTTTATCCTAGCATGGATGTATGGAAAGATGTTTATACTAGAGCGCCGGATGGATGGGAGAAAGAGGCTTATTGGAAGTTAGTAATTCCAACTCCAAAGCTGCCAAAAATAATCAAGACATCAACCTGGAAAGAGGTTGATTTTTCTGTTACTAGAGATATAGCAAAGCCAGTATATAAACAAGCAAAGAAAGTAGCTCTTGATATTATAACGAAAGTAAAGGAGACTCCGGTGGTTTCTGATATTATTAAGAAAACTAAAGATATTACGAGAGCTTATGTAATGAAACCTATTACTACTAAATTCCCAAAGCAGACAGAACGTTTGGGTCAACTCCCAGATTTTGTTGAGAAAGCTATTAGTACTCCTGAACCAGGACCGCTGACGCCTATAATTAAAAAGATATCTAGAGAATATTTAGGTCCAGCAATTGATAATTATACAAGACAGATAAAAAAAGATTGGGAAAGAGATAGACCTTTGAGAGAAGAATTTATTAAAGATTGGCTTAAGTTAGTTAAGAAAATTCCTTGGATAGGTAGAAAGATAACAAAGTCTTCTCAAGAGAAAGAACTTCAGGATTTAATGGTGAAGAAGGGAATAAGAGCACTTGAAGAAAAAAAAGAACCCGAAGATTTACCTTTAGATGAATCTGTTATTTCTGGATACATAGGAAAGTTACGAGATGATCTTTTAGAATTTGTAACAAAGGCTAAGGATAGTGGTCATATTTTAAGAGTAGATGAATCAGGATATGTTTATCAGGATGAAGAAGCTACAAATATTGCTCGTAAAAGAATTTTTGGAGAAGTTTCAGATTTATTAGAAGAACATTTTCCAGCTTCAGATCCTGTTTATAACGAAGCTATATATAAAGCACAGGAAGCAGGAGAAGCTCGGCAAACTCTGGTGAATTTATTAACTGTGAATTTTAATACCTTGTATTATAGTTTAACAACTCCTGATGCGCAGAAAACTGAGAGTCTTCGAGAACTTTCTAAAAGTTTGAATAAGATTTTAGAAGTATCCTCGGCTCTCGAAGGTATTGATCCAACTCTCGAAAGTTTAAATAAGGAATTAGAGAAACATAATAGATCAGTAGCTAATATTGAAAAGTATTATGATGAAAATATTTCTAAATGGTGGGATGAATTAGAGAATATTCTGGGAGCTAAAGCAGCTAGTTATCTTCAAAAATCTAAAGAGTTAATAAATGAAGAGATTGATAATCTTAATAAAATAATCGCTGATCTTCCTGAAACTAAAGTTAATAGAGTATTTGAATTATTAGGATTTATAGATCATTCTCAGACTTTCTGGAATATCCAGAATAATTTAAATGTTTTATTAGAGGATCCAAAGATAGCTGATACTCTAAGAAAATTATTCTTAGGAGATAAAAAAGTATTCTCAAAAGAATTAAAGGCATTAAATACATTAGTTAGAAACCAAGATTGGTATAAAGAAAATGAGAAGTATTTAAAAGAGGGATTTATTGGAAAAGTATTGGACTCAAGATCAGTAGAAGATTTTGAAAAATTAAGGAAAGAATTAGAAACTAATCCAGCGATTTCTGATCCACAGTTAAAAGCTGGGCTTAGAATCGTTGAGATTTTTGAGAATGATTTTAAAATATCAGATGAATTATTTAAATTACTCCAGCGTCAAGCAAAAGCTACTAAGCTTTTTATGGATATTTCTCGAGAGAGTGCTCTTGAAAAAGAAAAGGCATGGGCTGGACAGGTAAATACTTATCTTGAAACTAAAGGATATAAAGTAATTCTAGGAGCGTTTATTCCAGGAGGATTGACCTGGCGAGATTCAATTACTGGACTTAAGTTTGCCTGGGAATCCGTAAAGGATAAAACAATTCATGTTAAGTTTCCTTATAATTTTACAAAGGAATATTATAATCTCTGGGATGGAACAAAGGTAGAATTTTGGGATTGGAAAGAGAAAAGTTATGAAGTGTCCCCATCTAAAGCTATATCAAAGGCTTGGAATTCTGTGGAATATATGTGGGATACTTTTATTTTTAGAGGTACAGTTCCTGCTATTAATTCTGCGATGGCTCTACTCTATCAAGGCTATGCCCATTGGGGTCTTTTAGATGAGGAAGTTTTAAAAGATTGGAGGTTAGTTCAAGAAGAAGGTGGCATCAAGAATATGAAAGATTATAAATCTTGGAAATTAACTGCTTATGCAGACCCAGCCTTAAATGTCCCAGATGGATCTTACTTAAGAGAAGAAGGCTCTATTCAAAATATAGGTAAATATCTAGTAGAAGCTTGGAATTATTACAGGAGCCCAAAGGCCTATGATGAATTTGTTCCGTTAAAAGATACAAAAATAGAATGGATAGATGGAAAAATTAAGATAGGACCTTGGACATACGATACTCTTAACTCTCCTCAAGAACTTTGGGCTTATAATCCTCATCTTAAAGATGTTTATATAATCCCAGCTGGAACTAGAGTTTCAATTCCACGCTTCAGAAATACAGCTAGATTTACAGATTTATTTACTGATGATTTTAGATATCAATTATACAAGGAGCATCCGGGTTTTTGGTATTTTTTCGATGAGTTTCTTCCTTTTATGATGCCGGATCCATCCACTATAGCAATTATGGCAGGAAAAACTATAGGTTTAGGAATGGCAAGGACTTTTAAGTTCGATCCAAATCTAGGAATGAAACCTCTTTCTCAGGTTAAAACGCTTTTTTTCAGCACAAATTTAGCTTATCGTTCTCAACGATTAGATTCTTTTGGACGAGAATTTATTAGACTAGCTACATTTAAGGGAGTGGATTGGAAAGTGTTTCCAAAACTTTTACATTATAAACCAAAGATAAATGAATGGAGAGGAGCATTAGCAGATCTTACAGTATTAAAAAGCGCGCCTAGAGTGATTCAAGAAATGACATATGTTTGGCATACGAATTTTAAAAGATTAATGGATCAAGCATTTCTTACTTATCAGTGGGAGGCTATTCTAAAAGGGATTGCAAAAGAAAAAAAGATGCCTTTGAAGGAACTAAATAAGTTAATTCAGATGGCTTTTTTTGATCCTGAGAAAATGCAGGCACCGGTGGTTCGAGAAGTTTTTCAGGCAATGAGTCTTCGAATATTTGATTTACAAAAGTGGATGGGTCAAAGACCATTCTTAGATGATGCATTAAAAGCATTATATCAGAAAGTAAAATCAACTGATTATTTAATTAGACAACAAGCTTTTAATCTTAGTTATCAAAAACTAGGAGTCTGGGGAAAAGATTTCTTTGATGATGTTACAGTAGATTATCTTCTTCCTCTAAAACAACGAAGAATTAAAAATGTAGAAACTTATACCTATCAATTCTTAAGAAATGTAACTCCTGATAGTCAGATCCAAGCAAAAACTCAGATAGAATTAGCTAAGAAACTTTTAAAATCATGGGATGAAGATACTAAATATGCCTTTCGTGTAGCAGAAAGTGCAAAGATAGTAGTTCCTTTACCATCTGGAACTGTGTTAAAGATTGCTCCTATAGAACAACGAAGGAATATGAGGAATGCTTTTGAATGGATTGTAGAAAATAAGAAACCAACTTTAGTTATTAACCCTGATAAAGTAACACAGAGAGAGTTCGAGGCTCTTTGGAAATTAGTTGGAGATACAGTAGATCTTAGATTAACTAACTTTAATAAAATTCCAATAGCGAATGTTTATAATGTCTTTCCTCAGACTAGATATTTTAAAGGATCTATTACTGAATATTTTAGAGTGACTCGGAGTATAAAGACTAAAAAAATTATAAGTACGGTAGGAATTGGTTCTATAGATGATGTAGCAAAGAAAATAAAGCAAGCTAAAGTAGGAAGAACACCGGCTGAAGCTCAAGAACTTTTTGGTTATTATCTTCAAAACTGGACTCCTTATGTTGAGAAAGGAGTTAGAAAAGAGTTTAAATATATAAGTTCGACTAAGGTTGGGAAAACAATAAAGGAAAAGATAGCTCTTCGAACTCAGATGCCAAGGTCTAGAAATGTTAAAGACGTAATTGATCATTCTGCTTGGACTTTTCTGAAGAGAGAAGGAGATGAATATAGAGATTTAGTTCGATATCTTCAAAATATCTCAGTTCCTCCTAAAAAAATAAAAACAAAAATCGGGATCACGTATGAGATAAAAGATATTAGAGATAGAATATCAGGAGATCTGACCAAGGCTCTAGATCGTCAGTTTACTAAAAAGACGGTGACGATCTATTCAGATCGGAAACGAGAAATCTCGAAACGGGTTTTAGATATCTTTGAGAGAGAAGCAGCTGTTCAGGATTTCTTTAAACAGACTATAGAAGGGAAATCTTTTCTGAAGAGATGGAAAGATTTCATTCCAAGTATTACAGATGATCTTCTTGAAAGAAATACTACGGCTTTAAAGTCTGTGAGAACTAGAATAAAAAGAGGGAAAGCAGCAGGTAAATCAGAGTTATTTATTAAAGAACTCCAAAAAACAGAAGCGAATATTCAAGATAAAATTTGGACTCATAAGATTCAAAGATATCTTCTAGATAATTTTAGAGATAAATCTACCCTAGATCCTACTTCGTATTCACTTCTTTTGAAAGATACTTTAGGAAAGACAGAGACGACCAAAGTTTTAGAATCCATGGATGAGTTTGTCTCTTTTACTAGGAATCAATTCAATAGAACTATAAGTGATTATTGGAGAGCAGCAGGTAAAAAAGAGAAATTTATTACTGAAGTGGAAAAACTTGATGGTATAGAAACCTTTATTAAGAAAATTCAAAAACAATATAGACTTGAACCTAGAAAGACTTCGATAAATACTATCGTGGGAAAATTAGATAAGTATTGGCCAAAGGTTAGAATTAAAGATCAGATTATTAGAGAACGAGTAATTCCATCAGCTCGAACTCTAGCTATTGAAAAGAATAAATTAGCTCTTCAGAAAATAGGAAGAGGAAGTAAAGGAGATGCTGCTAAAGTAATAGATGATTTTGCTAAGTTTGAGATCAAAGGTGATAGAGGAATGTTTGCAACAACGATCGGTTATAAATTTAGCCAGCAAGATAGAGTCAATTTATTAGCTTTAGCTAAAGATAGCTCTAAAAGAGATACTTCTATTATTCTATATGTTTTTAATGAGACGCCGGTTGATAAACAAATTATAAAATGGATAAGAAGTCGTCCTGAGATGAAGAGTGTAAGATTGATTGTTTATGATCCTAAAACTGCTTTTATAAAAAATATTAAAGAGAAGACTGTTCCTTTACAAACTATGATAGATGAGCTTTTAGGAACTCGAGATGGCAAAGCTGTCTATGATCTTGCGAATCCAATAGTGAGAAGAAAAGAAAGGGTCTTCACCGATCAAGAATTTTTTGACATTCTTTCTAAACTCCCAACTCAAATATCTCCTACCCTTAAAATTCCTAAAGGTCTTAGTAGGAAGTTACCAGATGGTTTATATGTTTATCCAGATGATTGGGAGAATTTTAGAATATTAATTGCCCAGAAGCTTTTAAAGAAGAATCCTAAATTGATTGAAAATACATTAGGTTTAACCCCAGATAAATTAATGAAACAAGTTTATGCTGATTTCAAGGAAATTCCCTGGGCAGATTATGTAAAGATGTGGCAAAAATGGGAACTTGATCCTAAGAAATTAACACAGGCATTAGGAAGAACAGAAGCTGATAGATTTCTAGAATTTCTTTATCATAATTCAAGATCAGTTTTAGATCAATTAAAAGCTCAGGGATTAGCAGTTAGTTTTGTTAAAGGAGAAATGAAAGTAAAGCGAATTCAATCTTTTAAATGGGGTTTAAGTTATACTCAAGAACAAGCTGTGAGATTAGTAGGCCCAGGTGGATTTGTAATGGGAAGTCCTACTAGTAGAATAAGGGATCTCTTGGTAAAGAAAACATCCCCAATTACTAAATCAATAGATGATTCTTTGAGAAGCTTTGGAAATTTCCTCCGGATGGATACCTTTAATAATTTTGATGACTGGGCGAAATATATAGATGATTTAGAAAGATTCTTAGAGAAACCAAAAGCAAGAGTGACAATTCTTAAGAATCAACTTGATATTCTGGATGATGAAATAAAGTTGTTAACTAGAGAAAAGAAATCACCTCAAGATTTGATGGAATTAGTGCGTAAGAAAAGTGAATTAATGGGATCAGTACAAAAATCATTGAGAGCTGAGGGTAGAAATTATCAACGCTGGTTAATTAAAATGAATAAGATGGATGATGCTTTAGAATTAGAAAGAAAGTTAAATGGATTAAGAGCAATTGTAATAGGCCCAGATGGAAATCCTATTACAGGTGTAGCGAAAGAATATTATACAGCTTATCTTTCAACAAGAAGTAAGTTTGCTAAGGAGGGATATGCAAAGCTTATTAAGAAAAATAGAAAATATACTACTAGATGGAATAATTTAAGATTAAATGACGAATTAATAAAAGCAGCAAGTCAAGAATCTAAAAGAGTTCCTTTTATTTCTAAACAATTATCAGAGAAGGCAAAGATTAGAAACATGTTTGAAGCTGAACTTGGGGTACTGGAGAAAAAAATAACAGGAGCTGAAAGAAAAATGGATGATCTTTTAAAAATAGTAGGGAATAAGATATTTAAACCTACTTCTGCTCAGATTAATTTTAAGGGAATATTAAAAGCAAATTTAGTTCCTGATGATATTCTAGGAGAGGTTAATCGTAGGATGATTTCAGTTAAGAAATCACTTAAAAGTATAGAAGGTCAAATAGCAAAAACGATTAAACTTAAAGAATCAACATTTTCTTTACAGAAAGTGAAAGTAACTTTAGCCAAAGAAATAGATGATTTAGGTTCCCTTAAAAAACTTTTACCAGATTTGAAAAAATATGAGCTAGCAAAGGTTAAGATTCTACCTCGAGAACTTTGGGATCTAGTTCATGGACACCCATCTGCTACCTTTTTGAAGAAAAAAACTCAGATGGAGAAAGCTCTTTTAAGAAAGTTTTCTTCTGTTACTGGCGTTAAAGTTCCGCTTTCAAAAGAGAATGAGTCAATTCTTCGAGCGTTTAAAAATGTTCAAGCTACAGTAAAGAAACGAGCGTTTTTAGATACTGCTTCGAGAGGAAAATTATATGATGATTTTCTTAGTAAGACTGCAGATCCTGGATATATTAAACCAGGAGCAAAAGCAGTTAGGGTTCCATATTCTCGATTAGATATTACTAAAAAAATAGATGATTTACAAGAAGCAAGAATCCAGACTATTATTGTAACTCAAAGAGTAAATAATTTGGGTCCATATGTTGCGGGACGGCCAATTAGAGTGCTTCATATTCCAGAACTAAGTACTAGTCAGGTTCCACAGTTAGCTGAGTTAGGAGGATTTATGACAGATATTGAATATAAAGGTTTCCAGAAAGTATGGAAAGCAATGCTTCAGGATAAAAGTTTAATCTTTTGGGATTCTGATTTCACTCGAGCTACTGAAGTTGCTAATAAATTAAAGCAAATTCTAAAAGTAGAGAGCCCATTACGATATCATTCAATGCAAGTAGGTTCAGATTTATTCTTTTCAGTAATTAAAAAGCGGGAAATTGCAAAGGGAAAACCATGGAGGTTTGCTCGAGGAAGAAAAGAATATCTAAAAGTTTGGGGAGACCCGAAAGGCCAGGCTATTATTACTACTAAAGCTTTAGAACCAAAGAAGATAATGCATCATGTATATAAAAGACATGATATTGAGAAAGGTTATCTTGATTTAGTGGCGCGTTTAGATAAATCTTCTTTGACACCAGCAAAGTTATATATTCCTGGATCGATAGCTAATCCAAAAAAATATATCTTGGGTCATATTCAAGAACGGATTCCAACATTTGTTTTAGCACCAGAGGTAAAAACTATTAGAATTTCTTATTTAAGAAATGTAGCGAAGGCTCATAAAGAACAATATGCTCAGTTAATATTTCCAAAGAATCCTACAAGTGGAGAAAGGATTATAATGGAATATTTAAAATCGAAGGGAGTTACTTATTCTCAAGCGAAGGTAGCTCTTAAAAGAGAATTATTTTTAAATCCCTCTCTTATTTATGGTAAGAACGTAAACTGGAATTATTCGATAAGTAAAGAATTTCCAACCTGGCTTTTTCCATATGGTACAAAGTTTGATCCAAAAAGACAGGCAGCTTTCGATGCGGCATTCATAAGTAAAAGAATATTTAAATCTAAAGCACGATTACATCAAGAATTAAAATCAACATTTTTAAGAGATGTAAATGATTGGTTATCAGATGGTAGAATTTATATTCCTAAGTTTTTACAAGATGAACGTTATGCATTAAGAGCAGATCCGAGAGATCTTTTAGCTCGGTTGAGTTTAACTTATAATCGAGAAACAGCTAAGAAGAGTTGGTTTAAGCTTAAGAAAATTCAACTAGATACAGCTGAAGAAATGGAAATTCGTCGTCTAGTAGAAGCAGGAGGACGGAAGATTCTTTCAGATGCAGAAAAACTTTGGATTGTGAAGAAAGAAAATCTAATTAAATCGATGCTTTCAAAATGGAATAGAAAGAAGCCGAACATTGCTCAACAGGAATGGGTAGCAAAAACAAGGAAGATGATAAATGATTTAGTACTATCTAAGAAAAAATACCTAACAAAAAATCAGCTCTTAGTTTTGGAAAAGAATAGGAGACGTTGGGAGGATACTTTAGCTTTAGTAGATGTTGTATTTAAATGGGATCGAACCCCAGGATTCTGGGAAAAAATAGCTCAGAGACAAGCAGAAAAATTAGGTCTTAAATATGCCCGAGCTCAAAATTTATATTTATTAGCCGATTTTCCTTTGACTGGATTTGAAAAGATAGTAAATTCAACTGCTTATATTAAAACTTTAAGAGCGACTGCTCATATGTTGCCTCAGTTTTGGAGAGCTGGATTAACGGTTCATGGTTACATGAAAAGTATTTGGATTAAGATGATTCTATATTGGAGAATTGCTTGGTATTTGAGAAATACTTATGATGATGCGATTCGAGGAGCGATGGCTTCTCATTCAGTAGAATATTTCTTTGAATGTCAGTCAGCGTTTGGAGCAGCTTCAGCTTCTTTTCTACGCAAGTTTGCTAAGGATATAATAGATTTTCCAAAGTTTATTTTCAAACCTGTTAAAGGTGAAGTTAAAGAATTAGCAAATACAATAGGAGGGAAGATTGGAAAAACAGTCTCAAGATATTGGGATGATGCTTTGAGTAAAGCAAGAAAGACTCCATACCTACCCTGGGATCCTAAGACAGCAAATAAGATTAGGAAAAAAGGGTTTTGGCAAAGCTTAGAAAAGAAATTCTGGGATAAGCATTTGGCTCCCATAATGGCATGGGACGAGGCTTTAGAATATGGATCATATACTCCTAAAGGAGAATGGATTACAAAACATACAATAGACTGGATATGTGAGGCTGGAATGTATCAGGTGACTTCAGATCCTGTACAGCTAAGAAAATTAATATCTATTTTAGATGAGACCACGATGTGGCGAAGATTAAAAAAACGAGCGTTTGTACTTAATGCAGATATAGAAGTCTTTGCTAATTTTACTGAGAATGTAAGACGTCAGTTTTTAGCTCATGAATTGTTATTTAAAAAAGCAATGTCGGTAACTGAGACTAAAGCAAAGGTCTGGAATTATATGTTTAATTACCGAGACCTGTCGATTGTTGGTAAGAATTTTCGATATCTCTTTCCATTCTGGGCTTTTAATACTAAGAGCTTTACATTATGGACAAAGACAATTGCAAAGGGCGGACCGAGATATTGGCTAGCAGCTAGAGCTTTTATGGATAGTTGGACCGAAGTTACTCAATCTTTGCCAGAATGGGCAAGAGGGAGGATCCCAATTGGAAATGATGTATATTGGTATCCATGGATTTCTTTAGCTCAAGTTTTAGAATTTTGGAAAGATCCTTGGAAACAGATTAAACAATTTGCTGAGAATCCACACCAAGTTCCTTTAGGCTTAGGATGGAATCCTTTCTGGACTAATGTTATTAATTATCAAACAGAGAAAAGATTCTTCGATATCTCTATTGATATCAAAAAGCAGACTGGATGGACGTCTGAAGAAATAGAAAGATTTATAAGTGATCAGAAATTAAAGCGAGATATTTCCGGAGAACCATTTTGGATGGAAGCTCTTTTCACTTATGTTCCCTTTGCTAGAGCTATGAAATCTCTTTTTGAGGTAGATATGTATTCCTTAACAGATGGAACTTCAATTCTAAAATCTAGAAAGTTAAGAGAGTTAATGAAACAGTTCGGATTAAACATTCTAAAATGGGAAGACATAGATATTATGCAGAAGATTTATTTTGATATGCCACCTCGTCTTCGATCCTTGATGGAGAAAGAAATCTCTAAAGAAGATCCTGCAGCTTGGCAAGCACAAAAGAATTATTGGGGTAAAACTTTATGGATTAAGGCTTCAAGAATTGCAAAGAAAGATCCAGCGCTTGGAACATACTATTTACAGCTTTGGGGATGGAATCAAATTTATTGGGATATGAGAGAGAAGCAAGGAAGCGCTGCGGCTCAGCGCTGGTTAGAACGTCATCCAGATATTAGAAAAGAATTAGAAACTATGTGGTCAGAGAATAAAGAAACTATTCCATGGCACATGTGGCAACAACGAGAATATAATATGGGTCAGTTAGAAACATTAAATAGAGCAATGGCAGATCGAATTTATAAGAAAGAGATTTTCGATCGAGCTGAGATTCTCGGTCTAGAAATTCCTTTTGGAATCCCAGGGGATAAAGATGAGTTTCTTACTTTAACTCTAGATGCTCAAGGAAATCCTCGTTTTGTTAATCCTGAGGAGTGGACAACCATAGTGAGTCGAGAGTGGGTTGATAAACTTATAAATAAGACGCAGATGAGTTGGCAAGAATATATTAAGGATGTGGCTCGGATCAGATATCATGAGTGGTTAATGGAAGAAGGAAGGGAAAAACTTCCAGAGAATAAAGCTTTCGATAGAAAAATGAAAGAATGGCAACTGATTCTTCCTCATAATATTGATGAGCTGCCTGATAAAGAAGCGGATAAATATTTTACTACTTATTGGAAATTTTTTGAGCATTATTTTTCAGATGCGCAAAAGTCAATGTATTTCACAATGTTGAAGGGACGTCATGGTGAATGGTTCGTAGAATATAGGAAGAAGTTGAAAGATTATTATGATAGGTGGTCGGTCTTGATTGATAAATTTAGAGAGAAAGATTTCAACTTCTTTGAAGAATTTTATAAAGAACCAGAATGGTTTCAAAAATTATACTTTCTTAGATACCCTACTAAAGAAAAATGGTATCCTTTCGCTAGAGATTGGACAAAGTTACTTCATTCAATTGAGATAGAAGAAAAGAAAACTTATGGATTCCAGCATGAGAAACGTAAAGAAGCATCAGATTATTTCTGGGATCATGAAGATATCGTAAAAAATTATTGGGATAAAGATGAACCTGGATTCTATCAGTATATGAAAGATTGGCAGAAAATTACATTGATTAGTGAATCCAATCCTGAGAAATACTTTGAGCTTTTCTTTAACCAATCACCAGAGTTTCAGAAACGGTTCTTCGATAGAAATCCAAAGAAGAAATTATATTATCCTTTTATCCGCCACTGGGTAAGTTTAATTCAAATAGATAAAGAAAATTGGGAGAAAAAAGGAATAAGAACTAGAGAGGCAAAAGATTATTTCTGGTCTTCCGCTAAGAAAACACAGAGACAGGCTTATGCTAAAGATAAACTAATTGCTTCTGATAAAACTATTTTAGATTATCTTAAGGTTTGGGATGAGATATTTATTAAAACAGAGGATAATGTTGAAGATTATTTTAAATTATTTTATGATCAACCGGATTGGTTTAGAAAACATTTCTTTTTCTCTAATCCTGAGAAGAAGATTTATTATAGACCAGTTAGTGAATGGCTGAAACGAATTGCGAGCGATAAGATAGCTCAAAAGAAAACTGGAATAAATCCAGGTAAGGCCAAAGAATATTATCTCAAGCATATTAAAGGAGTAAAAAAGGTGAGAGAAGCTTGGGATAAAGAAAATCCAGGAATTATAAATTATCTTGATACCTGGGGCAAAATTATTAAAAGTACAGAAGAAAACCCGGAGGTTTATTTCAAAGAATTTTATAAACAAAGCAAAGATTTTCAGAATCGATTCTTCAAGAATAATCCTAATAAAGAATTATATTATCCTAAGGTAAGAGAATGGATTGAAGCAATTAGAATAGATAAGAAGAATTGGGAGGAAAAAGAAAAAAGAACCCATATCGCTCAAGATTTCTTTAATTCTTTTAAGAATACGAAAGAAGGTAGAGCTTATGGAAGAGATAATCCTATTACTGAAACTAAAAATATTATTGATTATATCGAACTTTGGCAGGAAGTAATAAAAGAGACCGAAGAAAATCCAAGAGCATTCTTTGAAGTATTTGATAAACAACCAGACTGGTTTAAAAATCATTATTATTTTAATCATCCTTTAAAAAAGATTTATTATTCTTTTGCTAGAGAGTTAGCCAAACTTGATAGTGAAGCTTGGGCTAAGGAATTTTGGAAGCCAAAGTATGAAATAGAACGTAAGGCTTGGGATGAAGATAAACCTGGCTTCTTAGATTATATGAGATTCTGGAAGAAGCTCTCGAGCTTAGCTGAAACTGGATCTTGGGAGCTTTACTTTAATTATTATTATTCTTCTGAAAATAGAAAGAATCGGGAACGACATGAGCGTAATCATCCTGGGGTGGATAAGAAATTTAAATTATATCGAGAATATCAGGAAATGCCATCAATAACTTGGGAAGACAGAAGAGCTAGAAGAGAATTTTTAAAAGCGCATCCGCTCTTGATAGAATGGTGGGCTGAGGATATTTCAGTAGATGAAGCTAAGACTCGAGAATTCGTAGAGAAATATTTTAGCTTTCAAGATAATATTCCAGTCACAGGCAAGGGGCGAGAGTATTTCATAGAGGTTAGAAAATGGCAAGCAGCTGCTGATAAATTTCTTCAAGATCATCCAGAGGTACTTCTATTTTTGACAAGACGACCTAAACAATATATAGGAGAGAAGGCAGAATTACTGGCTCTTGCTGAAGAATATCGCTCTCTTGGAACTCAGATTGAGAAGAACACGTTTCTTGAAAATCATCCGGAGCTTAAAGAATATTTTCTAAATCAGAATCCACCTGGGATTAGAGATATTATTAAAATTCAGCAGGAATATTTTAGGAAGACGGATGAAGATAAACAAGCTTTTCTTGAAAGACATCCAGAACTTTTAGAGTACTGGGAAGCTAAGATTCTTCCTTGGTCATATTTCTTTGAACCAGGTATATTTAGGATATGGCAAGAGACTGTAAATAAGATTGATCGTTGTTATGATAAATATCTGGTAGGAGATTGGACTATAGCTGAAACTATGAGAGAAGCACTTCCAGATCGTTATGAAAATCCAGGAGATACTCCTGAAGCTGATTGGTTCAGGACAGTCATTTATCGAATGGCAATGAAAACCTGGATAGGACTTTTAGAGAAACATGAGTTTAAATCTATCTACTTTTTCAGACAGCTTCCTCGTTGGTTACGAGATATGTATTATAAGAAACATCCTGAGAAAAAAGATTTATCATATGAATCATTATCTCGATTCCTAGAAGAGCCCTTGAGGATTTGGGAATCAACAGATCCTAAGCTTGTGTGGGCTTTTAAGATGAGAACAAAATATGGGAAGGATATGCCTTTCGATGTTTATAGGAAAGTAAGAAAGATTTTAGTAGGACGTGGAGTCTGGGAAGATAGATCGAAATGGACTAGAGAACAATGGAATAATTATTGGATCAGAGAAACTATGAAAAGAAATGCTTTACGAGATCGAGATCTTCAGAATATTCCTTTACTCAAGAAATCTTTAGATGAGGTTAAGAGAATTTTTCCTATTCGATTACCAAAACCTTCTTTTGGTAAACCTAGAGTAGGTAGAATTGAACCTCTATTTTAAAAAGGTCGTCTTGACTAATATTTATATCTACTGTTAAAATAATATAAAGACATGAAAGTAGCTAATTTTATTAAAGCTTGTTCTAGATCTATCTATGATCGAGATTGTAATGTGATCTCAGCTCAGGAGTGGATAGAGATTCTTAATTTTCAAGCAGGTGAACTCTATCCTGAGATTACTTATAGAGGAACTATTACAGGTACGATAACTTCTTTAGGAACTTCGTATCAATTAGATTTAAGCGGAAGTGAATATGATAATCTAGAACAAATTAAAGAGATTTATCTTGTAGATAGTAATGGTTTTAAATATCCCTATACTAACTGGGTCTTTGAGAAAGACATAAAGCTTCTATTTTTTGATCCAGAGACTGATTCTTCTTCAACAATATCTTTAACATCTTATACTTCGTATATAGTAGTTTGGATGGGTTATATTCCTGAGATAGATGAGACCCAAGATACTATTGATTTAGATCTTCCAAAGTTGACTGTCTTTAAAAAGATCTGTATTAGAGAAGCTTTAAAACGAATTCTGTATGATCATGCAAAATTAGATAGGTATCGAACTCTTGTTACTCGAATGAATGAATATGCATTGATGGGGATTCTTAGAGATCTAACGGCAGAAATTGAGCTTGGTAAAAGGAAACTCGCGGATTCTCGTAGAGTAATTTCTTTCTAACTTCCTTCTTGGAAGTTAATTTCCTATGTCTCAAAATGAGAATGGTTGGGAGTTTCGAGCAATGCTTCTAGGTATTCTCCTAATTTTAATAATAGTATTAGTGTTTATAGGAATAGTATGGACTCTAGAAAAAGAAACTCTTCAAGATAGAAGAATCCCTTTTAATGTTCCTACAATTAATGATTGTTTTCTCAAGGTTAGGATACCATTACCAGAAGAGAATCCGGATCTAATATTAATAACTTCTAATTCATATAGAGCCGTATACCCTTCAGAGACTCGTAGCTTTAGAACTTATGGAGCTAGAATAGATATTCTTTTAGAAGAAATAAGTTCTAGAGAAAGCGGAGGGGATCCAAAGATTTGTAATCTAGAATTTGGGTGTGGATCAGGAGCAGGATTAACTGGAATAATTCCATCTACTCAAAAAGATTGTGAAGAAGCCTTGGGACGAAAATTAGATATATTTAATAAAGAAGATAACTTAGCTTGTGCTAAGTGGTTATTAGAAACAAGAGGTATCTGGCCATGGGAACCTTGGTCAGGGTCTTATTATAAAATTTTAACATCATTAGATCTTTTAGATCTTTATTAATATGGCGACTGTTGAACCTAAAAAATATCATGTATACCTAGATAATAAAGGATACATGATAGATCCAATATCCTATCGTGTTTTTCCCGCTCCGTTAATGGGAACTAAATTTGCTACGGGAAGAACAGCCTACTCTAATTTAGATTTTTGGCAAGTTGGAGCTATGACAGATTTTACAAAGGGAATCAATCAGAAGTTTTTGGTTGATCCTTCTGCTTATTATTTATCTAATGGAATAGATATTTCAAAGGAGGGAGAATTTAAACTTGAAAGGGATTTAGAAACTCAAGCATTGCCTGGAGGAACAACAGGTTATATAACTGCTCGTTATAGATCTATAAATACTTTGTGGTTGGGAACTTCAACCGGATTAATTCTGAAAAGTACAGATGGTAATTCTTTCACGATTGATCAAAATACAACAGCGGGTCAGATATATAATTTCTATGAGATAAGTTCTAAATTATTTGCTACTAAAGGAGGAAATAATAATTGGGTTCGAGCCTCAGATGATAATTGGTATGAGTGTGTTCAGACTTATAATACCGGAACTGCAACATTTATTAATGGATCGGTAATTGTTACAGGGGTTGGTACATCTTGGAATAAAGGAATGCAAGGAAGAAGAATTAGATATGATGCAGACGGAACTTGGTATACAATAAGTGTAGTTGTTTCTACTACTAGTCTGACATTAACTGCAGCTTATGATGATGCAGGCGGTGGACCAGGGATTTATACTATAGGGTCAGAAAGTTTTTTAAATTTGTATTATGTAATGGTTGAATCTGATTATGCTAACGGAATTTTTAACGATGGAGTAAGACAGAGCTCAGATGGTTTTATCTGGCTCCCAGAACCCCCAGATCCTCTTTGGGAATTGCCAAGTTCAGAAGGAACTGCTTTAAATGCAATACCTATTCCTCGAGGATTTTTAATTGGTTCTAAACGAGGTTTATGGATTTTTGTTGGAGGAGGATCAGGAATTAATATATGGTTATTTCCCGATTATGCTTCAGCTGATAATTTTAAGGGGATGGAAAAGTTTGGAGTTTACGGTGTATTTTCAATTGAGAATCAGGGGATTTTCTATACAGATGGTTCAGGAGTATTTCCAACTAATTTAAACTGGAGAGGTGAGGGGGTTAAGATTACAACTTGTAAATCTATTCTGTCTTCAGGTTGGGAAATGTTAGCTTTAGTAGGAGATGGGACAGATTGGTATCTAGCCAGATGTTCTATGATAAATACAAGAGTCCCAAAGCATTGGTGGTTTGTTAAGACTTTAACGAAAACTCCAGCATATCTGTCTGCTTATTCTCGAGATAGAGTTTTCATACATTACGCAGATGGAACTTGTGAAAAATATAATAAAATAGATGGTCCTTATCAATCATCTGGATATTTGCAAACATCGTGGATTGATGAAAATCTAATCCTTCTCCAGAAATTATATAAAAGTTTAACATCGTTATTTGAAACATTTCCAACTGATACAGATATTACTTTGTATTTTAAGCTTAAAGAAGCAGGAAGCTGGACTTCAAAATCTTTTGTAGGAAAGACCACAGGTGCTAATTCAAAGGATTTTGATTTAGAAAATCCAACTCTAGGTCAGCGAATAATGATAAAGATTCAACTTGAAACTTCAGATACAACTAAGACTCCGATTGTTACTGACCTCTGTTGGAAATATATTCTCGAACGGCCTACAGATGATGTAGATAGAAAGAAAACTTGGCATTTTCAAATCTTTGCTGAGGATGAACTAGAGAAATTAGATTTCGATAAAGAAGAATTGGGTCTTAGTGAACCAAGAACACGACAGGATTTATTAAATAGCATTTGGGCATCAAGAAATAAGAAACAACTCTTAAATTATGTAGGTGCTGATAATGAAAATAAGAGAGCATTTACAATTCAATATACCGGATCTGGGGCCTCATGTTTATTAGAGATCGATAGAACTAACTATAGAATAACTTTGAAGGTAGACGGAGTAACAGATCAAATTCTAGATTATGAAGGACAGAAAATAAGAGATATAGTTCTAACAATAAATGGATGGGCAAATTATAAATGTTTTAAAGACAAAGGTGTTCCTCAAAATCAATTAGCAGATGATTTAGTTCCAACTAAAAATTTAGAGGTTAAAGGAAGAGCTATTATCTATTATGGGACTGATGTACATGCAGTATTATTTAACCCGACTTCACCTGGCCAATATAAAATAACTTTTGGAGGAGAAGGAGGCGGTCGGGGTTCTGATCGTCTGAATATCTCACTCCGAGAAGCTTAATGCCTAAAAGAAGTTTGAACTATAGAAAGCTGCTCGCATTAGAAGATGAGAGAAAATTAGAAGAGCTATCTGCTTTTGAAGATGCTGAGCTAGCGATGTATGATCCTTCTGGTTTAATTCCAGCAACTGGACCAGAGAAGATAGTTTATAATGCGCTTTTAAAATTAAGAGTTCGATTCCAATTTCAATATCATTTAGTTGATTTTCCTGAAACTGCTCTTAATGAAAGTATTTATATTCCAGATTTTACCTTGCCAGATTATGATATTGTTATTGAGGTTTATGGAACCTACTGGCATTCTCAACTTGGTAGACGCTCATCCGATGAGTATAAAATGGCTTTGGCTCTTTATAAAGGTCAAGAAGTAATAGAACATGGAATAGTTGCAAGGAGACCAGATGGAGGAGCTACAAGAGGTAGATATATAATCTGGTGGGATTATGAGATTTATCAGAATATAGATCATTTATTCACTAGAGATGTACCAGAACTTTTTAGTGCTAATAGAATCTCAGGTAGACCAGATCAGTATCTTTTAGATCGAAAAGAAGAAGAAAAGCAATTAAGATCGCAAAGAGCTAGGCTTATAAAACAAAAATTAGTTCCAAGGGTTCATCCTTATACACGCAAACTTAGACGTCTAAGAAGAAAACAATGGGACTTAACTAAAACTTATCCATTTTTAAAAGGTTTATATGGCAGATACTAAATTTCCAAAAGAATATTTCAAAGATGATATCGGAGAACCAGATAAGATTTTTACTACCTACTATCAATTTGATTCTAGAGGAAGATTAATCCAACCTTGGAGTCCTTATCAGAAATTTATATTTACTACTTCACCTGGATCCAAAGATGTAAAAGCAGGAAGTGAGTCGCCAGCTTCAGAACCTTTAACAGATCCTGGCTCCATAAAAACTGGGTATCTTTATGCAGATACGGCTATAAAATGTGGTCCTCAAGATGGATGGATTGTAATTATCCAAGGAGGAAATGAGGAATACCCAATCATCTATATAAATGAAACTACAAATGTAGCAAATTTTTGGGTTGATAAGAATGGAAATGTTTATTTAAGCGGAGAGATTCATGCATCTGCTGGGGTAATTGGTGGATGGACTATTACTACTACTTCTTTAGAGGCTTCTGATATTTATTTATATTCAACAGGAACCATTCAATTAAAAGGAGCAGCAGATGTAATTATTTGGGATGATACTACGGGTGGCGTATCACCTCCTACTGGAGAAGCTGCTGATATAATATTTCCTAGGACGGATGATAATGATATGTATTTCAGGATTCGAAAGCGAGCAGGAATAAATGTAGATAGTGAAAATGTTTTAGAGATGTATTATTCAAAACCTTCTGCATCCCGAAATTATGTTTTTATAGGACGAGATGGGACTGCGCTTGCATATTATACTGATGTGATTGCTGAATCAGTGGCTCAGCTTTGGCAAACAGGAACAGCAGGAATTATGATCCCATTGGATTTTAATGAGATTCAGATTTATAACTCTTTAGCACCAGGGTCTATAATGGATGCAGGCGGTACTAGAGTTGTAATATTTCCTAAAGAATGCACAACTCCAGTTCCTTATTGTCCCTTAGATGGAAGTGGAGGATCTGTAATTGCTTTTGGATATTCAACAAATGCAGGAGCTACTGCACTTCAATTATGGATTGATCATAATGGAATTTGTATAGCAAATGAACCAGTTTATCCTTATTCAGACCAAGGATGTGATTTAGGTTCATTAGGAATAGATGATGGCTGTGGAGCAGGATTAACTCCTAGATATTGGAAAGATCTATATATTAAAGGTCATTTTAGAGATGGAGTGAATAATAAAACTTTAGCTGATCTTGTAGCAGGAACTGGTTTATTATCTGGTTTAACTATTGATGTTGATAAGGATTGGCAAGCTAAACATATTACTAATATTGGGCGTTTAAGTTGTGCACTCTTAAATGTTAATTGTAGCTCGATGCAAAATACAATTGCAGGTGATCTTCATCTACAAGGAGATTTAATATTCAATGCTACTAGAGATATCAAAAGAATAGCAGATATTTGTTTTTCTTTTGAGGCTGCTAATATTAAAGCAGGAAAGAACTTAGTACCATCAGGAGCCTTTACTTTAGGATCTGTAGGAAGTCAATGGACTGATATTAGAGCAGTAGATGAAACTTTATCTGGTGACCTTCAGGTAGACGGAGCTACAAGAGTAAACGGCCAGATTTGGGGAGGTAGTTTAAAATTAGATACTCTAATGTTCGGAGGAGCAATAATTCCAGATTCTTGGTTCTCAGCTACAATAGGAGGAGCCAATATAAAAATTTGTTGTAGGACTGCTCCCTAATCCTCTTGACAACATCTTGTAGTTTCATGTTATAATTAAAGAAATATGATAATCTTAACTAAATTAAACGATCCGATTCGGACTATCAAAGGAGGTTTTATAAAAGATCTAGCAGGAACCGAAAATCTTTCTTATAAATCAGCTCTGATTTCTATATGTGAAATGTATCGTCCTCAACTCCCAGGTTCTGGTCAGCAATTGAAAGCCTATGATTTAGGAATTAGAATTCAAAAGGCTAAGGATAATTTAGAATTATCAGAAGAAGAACTTCAGATTCTTAAAGATTTCGTTAAAAATTCTCAAATCTTCTTTGCAGTTATTATAGGTCGATTAAATGAATATCTAGAAAAGTTTGAAACCAAAACAAAATAATGGCAATCAAAGGAAAGATCGCAATTTTTATTCAAGCGCCTCCCAAGAAAGAAAATAAGGTTAAAAAAAAGGAAATCCATAAATTAAAAAGGTCGACTCCTAAAAAATAAACCTAGGATAGTAGGGCTTGATCCCTATTCTCCTCATCTAATCATGTTATTTTATATCAAAAACCAAGAAGAAGAAGGTGAAGAAGCTGAGAAGAAAGAAGAAGAAGAAAAGAAAGAAGAAACTTCCGAAACTGAAACTCCAGAAGAAGGGGACGAAAGTTCCGGGGAATAGATTTAGGAGTCGGTCAGAAGAAGGTCTGTAATCATCTTGTTAAATAACGGGTTCGAATCCCGTTCCGACTCCATGTTTAATTTTATTTTTAATTTCTTTCGAAGGTCTAAAGTTCCTATGGATGCTTTAGGAGTTATAGAAGATCCAAGACCAAAGGAAGAAAAAAGAACAGATTATAATTCAAGTGAGATAGTAAGTTATACCCCTATAAAATGGCGGAAAGTTTTAGAACAAGATTGGAGACAGTATCCTATTTTTCATCAGGATGGATCTTCATCATGTTTAGCTCAAGCTGTTTCAAAAACTCTAGGGATTGAGAACTATCTTGAAGAAAAGAAGTTCGTTCATTTCTCAGCACGGGATATTTATTCACAACGAAAGAATTATCCTGATAAAGGAATGTGGTTTCAGGACGGGATGAGGATTGGGTATGAAAAAGGCGTAACCTTAGAACAGCTTATGCTTTCTCAAAACTTGTCAGAGTCTGAAATGAATAAAAGTAATGATAGAAAAGAAATAGACAAACAGATTGCATTAGTAGGTAAAGGAGGTAACTACCTAGCAGTTCCTCTTAATATCGAAGCAATAGCTCAGATAATAGAAGGATTAGGAAAACCAGTGGTTATTGGAGTAAAATTTGGTTCTTATGAATGGAATAAACCAGTACCTCAGATTTTAGTAAGCCAGACAAAATATCATCATGCGATTGTTGCAACTAATGCAATCTTATATGATCATCAGAAATGTTTGGTCATTGAAGATTCATGGGGTTTAGATTCAGGAATGAATGGTAGAAGAATTGTTTCCGAAGAATGGTTTAAGGAAAAGAGAATCAGTGCAGCTTGGTACTTTAAAGCTTTAAAGAATACGTGGCGTGATAAAGAAATAAAACCTGCAAAACCTAAATGGCAGTTTAATAAAGATCTTATCTTTTGTCAGAGAAATTCAGATATTGAAATGCTCCAAAAGATTTTAAAGTATGAAGAAATGTTTCCTCAAGCAGTAGATATCACAGGTTTTTATGGTGCTATCACAGCTAGAGGAGTTCTGGAATTTCAAAGAAAATATAAAGTAGCTTCGGAAGTAGAGCTCGACTTGGTCAAAGGTTTTCGAGTAGGACCTAAGACCAGAGTAGTTCTGAATCTGAAGTATATATAATAAAGGTCGATCTTTAATAATTTAACCCATTATCAATAGATGGCTGTTCCGGCTAAAGTTACTGGTGGAGGCCCAAACGATGCGACTCAATGTTTTAAGATAAGCTTTTCAACAGCACTATCTCAAGCTCCTACTATAGAATCTTGGGATAATTCACAGGCATATCCTGCTACCGATGAATATGGTACCACAACCGCGAAGGAAATCTTTACGGGAACGACAGTAAATAGTAGTTACCCGATGTTAGCCGCTTGGTCAGGTGGAGCTGAATCTTCAGGAAATCTTCCTGGAAGCGCTACTTGGCATCCATCTTCACCTGTTGTAGGGAGTAATAATCCAAATCTTTTAATTGGTGTTACATCATATGTTACGTGTACAAATACTCCTGGCGCTGGTGGAGACACAGTCTTCAATCTTTCTTTAAAAGCACCTTCAGATGCAACTGTTCCATCGACTATTGGCATGGCCCATTTAGTTCAAGTGAGATTCTATTATACTGGAGCTGCTCCTGTCCTTGCTGTTACTTTTAACGAGGGTACAGAAGCAATTCCATCATGGACTATTCTTACTCCTGGGACTCATGGGATTCAATATTGTGAAGCAGATACTCTAGTAGGAAATTATCAACTTACTTTGCCACAAGAAGGATTACAGAAGACAGCGCCTGAGGTCTGGGTAACAACATAGTATGCCTAAATGTTCAAAGTGCGGAAAAAGTTTTCCCGGAGGCAATCAAAAAGGCCAAAATCAAACCCTCTTCGTCTGTATGACTTGCCAGGATAAAATTAATCTTCCGGCTTGGAAAGAAGAGCTGACTAAGATGGAAAGAAGTGGAAGTCCTGGTTATAAGGAACGGATAAAGTTTCTTAGAAAAAAGATAAAAAGCGTAGAGGACTAGGCTTATGGGTTTATCGGCCTACGACAAGCTAAAGCATTCTTTGTGGGCTTAGCAGTCGTAAGTTAATTCGATCCTAGCTCATGTTTATAGTTACTACAGCTAACAATAAAATATATAAGGAAGGTTCGGGTGGTTCCGATCAAGCTTCATTTACTTGGGATAATATTCCTCATGATGTAGTTATCGCTCAGATACAATTGACCTATCCATTCCGAGTTCAACTCAAAGGAAAAGCTGGGAAAGCCAAGAAAGATTTTGCTCCTTTATTAACTATCGGTAGGTATCACCGATATTATTTTTCTAACGAATCAACAGTTCAGATGTTATATCAAGGTTCAGTCCCTCTCCAAGTCGGCAATACCCGGTTGGAGGCGAAAATTGTTGGTGGGATAGATGATGATAAGAAAATTGTAGTAGAGGTTCGATTAGATAAATCTGGGAATTGTACAATTAACAGATTCCCTCTTAGTCTCCTAGAAGCTAGAATTAAACAAGGGACTTTTAGAGAAGATATAATTAGAAAAGGCGATATGTAACGCCTTTTTATTGTTGCCGCGTTAGCGGTTATCCGTAGGCATAAGCCTATTATGAAACAGTTCAAATAGTTGAATTGCCTAGGGATAGGTAATTTTTTATGGCTAAGATTAGATATAATTTGGACTACTGGGAAATTCTTTTAAAGCAGAATTCTAAGACAGCTCAAGAAATTTGTGAATTGAGGTGGAGTTTTGTAGCCTGTGTTGCTCCTCTTATTATTTTAGATTATGGCTGTGGTCCTGGTTGGTTTAGAGCTTTTCGGCCGACTGGAGTAGAGGTGGATACATATGATATTGCTCCTTGGCCCCAGACCGGAATTCTTCATGATCACTATGATTTGATTACATTCTGGGATGTGTTTGAGCATATTCGAGATTTAGATAGTTTGATTCCTTTATTTGGAAAGGCTAGAAATATCGCGATGACTATTCCTATTTTACCTAAAGGAAAAAAACTAAAAGAATGGAAACATTATAAGCCAGGGGAACATTTCCATTACTTTTCAAAAGATTCGATTGTGAGTGTTATGGATCAATATGGCTTTAAAAAAGTTAAGGAGGGTTGGCCCGAGGTAGATTGTGGTATTCGTGAGAATATTTATTCTATTTTGTTTCAAGCTAAAAAAAAGACGGTTGTTTTTACAAACGGAGTATTTGATCTGATTCATCCTGGCCATCTCTATATTTTAGAGAAGGCAAAAGCTTTAGGAGATAAACTAATCGTAGGATTAGACTCAGATCGAAATGTTCAGAGGTTAGATAAGAAACCAAAACGTCCAGTCAATAATCAAGAAATCAGAAAGAAAGTAGTGGAGGCTCTACAATGGGTAGATGAAGTAAGAGTCTTTGACGATCATAATGAATTAAAAACTATGTTAAGAGAGATCCAACCAGATTTTATGGTGAAAGGTGGAGATTATAGAAAGGAGCAAATAGTTGGAGCTAAGATTGTAGAAGATCTTGGAGGTCAGATTGTGATTATTCCTTATCTCGAAGGTAAATCAACAACTAGTTTAATTAATCAAATTCGTGGACTATGAAAAATTGGTTTAAGAAATTAAAATTATTCTTCACTTGGAAATGTCCATATCGAAAGATTTGCCCCCAATACGATAAAAAAGGAACGTGTAAGGAAGGACCTTGGGTGTATTGTGGAAAATATTGGGAATTAAAAAAGAAAGAGAATGATAAAAATAGCACTGGTAGGTGATTCCTTTACAGATAAATATATCTTTGGTGAGGTTCATAGATTATCTCCAGAATCTCCAGTACCATTATTAGACGTTTCACGTGAAGAAATAAGAGGTGGAGGAGCACTTGACGTTGCTAACTCTCTTCATGGACTTGGAATCAACTTTACTTTATTTACAATCACAGAATTATTAGATCAGTCTTATGAAATAGTTTCTCCTAAAAGATCTGTTCCTTTAGTCAAGACTCGTTTTGTAACTGAGAACCATCATCTGCTAAGAGTTGATTCACCAAATGTTTATCAACAGAAGGATTTAAATAGAATGAGATATCCAAAGAAGGAAGACTGGGATATTATAGTGTTTATTGACTATCTTAAAGGTATAATTAAAGAAGGAGTAGCAACTCTTGTAGATACAAAAAAGCAAGACCTATCAGTTTTTAAAGGATCAAGATATCTTAAAGTAAATCAAAAGGAATGGGAGAACGCTTTTAATAAAGATTTTCCAGAGGCTTTTGTTACAAGGGGAAAATATGGAATTGATTATTATTCGAATGGCAAGTTCATGATGAATCTTCGGAATACAGCTAAAGAAGTGATTGATGTGACAGGAGCTGGAGATGTAGTAATGGCAACAATAATTTATTGTCTTGCTCATAATATAAATAATCCAGGAGATATGATGAGGTTAGCAAACACAGCTGCTGGGATATCTATAAGCAAGTTTGGAACACCCATCGTAACTCTTAAAGAATTAAATGCAGAACTTAAAAAGAGTCATCAAAAAGTGGGGAACGGAGATATGGATCTCAAACAACCCAAATCTTCCGTATTGCGGAAAACTCCTGTTGTTGAAGAAAGGCTATCAAAGTTCAGTTCATTATCATAAAATTAAAACCGAGACTTTCTATATTTATCGGGGGGTAGTTCTAATGCAATTAGGTAGAACTAATTTAAAGATATATAAGCTTCCAAGCGGAGGATGGATAGAGGATTCCATAGTATTACGTCAAGGAGATTCACAACATATAACTCCCGGAATGGCTCATCGGTTTATAGGCTATACAGATTCGGAAATAATTGAATTTTCGACTCACCATCAAGATAGCGATAGTTTTCGAGATCCTAATGACCTATCGGGAAAAGCTTTTATAAAAGAAGGATATGATTGGGATGGGGTAGCAGATTCAGGGATGGCTCTTCAGGAAGCAGCACCTATAATAACAGGAAGAAGCTTTGAGGAAGCACACAAGATTCTAATTGAGAATCATGTTATCTATTATAATCCAGTAACTTATTTTAAAAAGAACGATAGGAATTCAGCTGAGTGGAAAGCCGAAATGATTAAAAGACTTGATATCGAAATCTTTTATGAAGATAATTGTGAGCAAGTTAAAATCCTGGAAAAATTATGCCCAAAATGTCTGATCGTAAAAGTATAAGAAAATATATCTTGGTAACTGGAGGAGATGGTTTTATTGGAACCAATCTTATAAATGAATTAATGAAGGATAAAAATAATTTAGTTATTAATTTCACTGAGGATATTTGTGAAGGAATTAAAATAGATTGTCAGGTAGATCTTATTTACCATATGGCGGCTAATACTGATACCACTTTCTCTGACGATGTTGAGATGTATAGAAATAATCTGATAGGATTTTTAAAGGTTTTAGATTTTGCCATTAAACATAATTGTAGACTTATCTACGCTTCAAGTGGAGCAATTTATGGGAATGTTGGAGAACCATTAAATGTTTATGGTCATTCTAAATTATTATGTGATAAAATTGCTGAAAGATTTATTAATCGAATTCCGTTAGTGGGACTTAGGTTCTTTAATGTTTATGGTCCTTATGAACAAAAAAAAGAAAGGATGGCAAGTATGATTACTCAATGGAGAGAACAAATAGCCAAGGGTAAAAAACCAGGAATTTTTATTGGGGAATTTAAACGAGATTTCGTTTATGTTAAGGATATTATACGTGCTTTGCTTCAAGCACAGAATTTAAAAAGCGGATTTTATGATGTTGGAACGGGCAAGGCAATTGATTTCAGAGATGTATTAGATATAGTGATTGAGGTTTTGGGAGTAAAAGTAGAACCAAAAAAGATTCCAAATCCTTATCTAGGAAAATATCAAACATTTACAAAGGCCGATATTAGCTGGGGTTTTAAACCCAAGTACCCAATAAGAAAAGGAATCAAAGATTATTTTAAAAATTAAAATAATATGCCTATTCAAACTAGCGTAGCTTTCTTTTTAATAGTAGCTCATTTCATAGGAGACTTTAGTTTTCAGCCTTCTTGGTTATCAGCCGAGAAGAGAAAAGCAAAGCATGTTCTTCTAGGACATTGTATTATCTGTGCAGGTATAGTGGGAATAGTTTTAATATGGGCAGGTTTATTTGCTCCATGGAAACTATTTGCCTTGACTGGGATCCATTATATAATCGATTGGAAAAAACATAAGATTATAGATAAACATGGATATAGTCCCCGGATAGGATTGGGTGATTAATTAAGTCATATAATATCAATTTTAATAATCGCTATAATTTAATATGTATCCTATTCATCATATCGATTTAAAAACAACGTGGGATCAGTGGGTAAAAGCTCATCCCGAAATAATTCTTAAGAAACGAAAAATTATCTTAAGACAAGGACAATCACCAGGTGATATTTTAACTTTCACTAGGGTAGTAGGAGATCTTAAAGAAAGCTATCCTAATTATCAAATAGATGTTCGAACTCCATGTGCTGAAATCTGGGAGAACAATCCAAGACTTACCCCTTTAAAAGAAGAAGATAAAGAAGTAGAGATTTTTACTATAGGATATGATGAGATTAATCAATCTGGTTGGGAAGGTCTTCATTTCTCGGATGCTTTTAGACATGATGTAGAAAAAAGATTAGGAATTCCTATTAAGAAAACAGGAATTAGACCAGAACTTTTTATTTCAGAAGAGGAAAGATCCTGGTGGAATCAGGTTCATTGTGAGTTTAAATGGGATGGTCCATTCTGGATTTTAAATGCAGGAAGAAAACCTGATAATGAACTTAAACAATATCATAGATGGCAAGAAGTAGTAGATTTATTCAATGAGCGTTTCCAGAATCGTGTTAAACTCGTTCAGGTGGGTCATAAGGATCATATTCATCCCAAACTTAAGGGTGTACTCAACTTAGTAGGAAAAACAGATACTAGACAGTTTATACGTTTAATGTATTGGGCTCATGGTTCTGTTGGTCCTATTTCTTTTCAGATGGTTCTATCGGCTGCGTTTGAACAGCCATCAGTTTGTATTGCAGGAGGAAAAGAAGGAGTAAGATGGCATGTATATCCTCATATGAGATGGTTAGATACAAATGGATGTATTGATTGCTGTAAGTGGGATGGTTGTTGGCTAGGAGGAGAAGGAAAGAAATGTAAACATTTAATAGATAAAGTACCACTCTGTTTTAGATTGATCTCTCCAGAGCAAATAGTAGATGCTATAGAAATGTATTATAAGGGCGGTGCTCTTAAGATAACTGATACTTCTCAAAAACCAGTTATCCCTGGAAAAGGTGGTTGGTTTAAGAGAAGATTTAAATAAAATATGAAGTCCTTAATTATAGGAGCTGGGCAGGTTGGCAAAGCTCTATTTTATATTTTGAGAGAATCGCATGAAGTTGTACTTATGGATCGGAAGTTAACTTCCGAAAAGTTTGAAATTATCCATATTTGTTTTCCCTACTCCAATAAATTTGTATCTGAGGTTAAAAGATATAAAAAACATTTTAAACCAAAATATCTGGTTATACATTCAACAGTACCATTAGGAACTTCGAAGAAATGTAACGCTTTCTTTTCACCAGTGAGAGGAATTCATCCAAGATTGAATGCGAGCTTATTAATTTTTATAAAATATTTAGCTCCTTACAGTGATTTTCTAAAGAAATATTTCGAGAAGACTGGAATGAAAATAGCAGAGTCAGGGAATCAGGATGATTTGGAAGCTCTAAAATTATGGTCGACCACTCAATATGGCCTTTCTATTGTGGTAGAAAAAGAGATTTATAAATATTGTAAGAAACATAGGTTATCTTTTGATCTTGTTTACAAAGATGGGAACAAAACTTATAACAAAGGATATTCAGATTTTAAGATGCCTAACGTACTTCGTCCAATCTTAGAAGAGATGGAAGGTAAAATAGGTGGCCATTGTGTAATTCCAAATTGTAAACTTTTAGATTCAACGATAGCAAGGCTTATTTCTAGATATAATAAGAAATTATGAAGTCTATCTTTCATATTATCCAAACAGGAATAACAGGAAAAGCTGGTGATTTTAAAAGAACTAGATTTGGAAAACCTTGGGTTAAAGAACGAATAGAGTTATTCAAGAAGTATAATCTTAATAGTCTATTAAATCAGGAGGATCGAAATTTTATTCACTGGATATCTTGGTGTGAAGCAGATCAGGAAAATGAAGACGTAATTAAATTAGGTCAACATCTTAAAAAAATAGAATATCCTTATGTGTTCACTTTTAAAAGACTTCCTTATATTGATACTCATGGAAATAATAGAGATCTAAAAGAACGAAGGGAGAGAATGTTACCGCTTATTAAGAAATTCTATAAAGATCAGGCTTATGTATATTTTACTGTATTAGATTCAGACGATCTATATAGAAAAGATGCTATTAAGATAATTAAACAGACAGACCCGAATGATAAGAAAGCTATGTTTTTCCAGATAGGATATGGTTATAATTTTGATTCTAAAGACCTTTGTATATGGGTAGCAAAATGGAGCCCACCTTTCTTTACCTTTATTTTTCCTTCAGAAACTTTCTGGGATGTTGATAAACATAGCGAATGGATTAGACATTATCATGTACATCATGATGTAGATCGGATTTTTAAAGGAGTAAAATTACCTAGAGACATGTTTATTCAAGGAATTCATGGAGGTAATGCTACGACTCGTTGGACAAATGCTTACCGACAACGTATTATTATAGATGAAGATCAAAAAGCCGGGATCTTAAAGGATTTCGGAATTCATTATGCCAAAGAATAAGTACGCTATTATAATGACGTCTACAAGCGGACTCCTTCCAGGAGTCAACGCAGTTTTAAATGGATTAGATTACTATGATAACAAGGGATTTGATTTTTATCTTATAAATGATTTTGAAAGAGCTGGGAAAAAAGATTATTTAGAGCAGACGAAATTGTTTAATTTTCCAGTAATAAGTCTTAAGCTTAGTGAGTTTGGACGGAAATTAACATTTCCGAAAAAGAAAAGAAGTGGTTGGCAAGTAAGATTTTATAGATGGGAATTAGCTAATCAATTAGCTGATTCTTATGATGCCATTTTAGTTATAGATGCTGATATGGCAGTCACCAATAATATAATGCAATATTTTAAAATTGCAGCTGATACTGGATATATTATAGGAGTAAATAATCCTGTTGGTTATTCCCTTGAAGGCTTAAAAGAAAAAGGATGTGATGTTTTAAGAGGAGCATCTACTCCTCCTATACATTGCATGCCTTTATTCTTTGATGGCAAAAAATGGAAAAAGTTATTAGATCTTTGTTGGAAGATAGGAGTAACTGAGGATTGGGGAGACATGTCAAGTCTAGTTAAAGCGATGTGTCAAATGGATATTTTTGATCAAGTTTATCGTCTTCCTAATTATCTTTGGATCCAGACATGGTTTTACCATGATGGAATAGAAATGAAACAAGCAGGTCCTAAAGAGTATCTCTTGTATGGAAAAGAGAGAATTAATATGGTGCATGGCAGATGGTGGATCCAGAGTGTTTGTGCAAAATGGGAAGGAATTAAAGAACCAGAACTTGTTAGATTTGGTAAAGGAAATACCAGAGCGATTTGGGAAACATTTAAACGTTTAAATACTACTCATAAAATTAAATTAGATTGGGGTCCTTATTCCTGGTATAAGGATGAAAAGAAATGATTCAAGATTTTAAACAAAAGAAGCTAGTTGAATATTTAAAAGATGGCCAAAAGGTTTTAATTAGATTTGGTCATGGACTAGGTGATACAATTCTGTTTATGCCTATCTTTGAAAAACTTAAATCATTATATCCAACGGTTCATTTCGATTTATATATTGAATCAGGTCAGGAAGAGATTTGGTCGTCAATTAAAAACAAAGATGCACCAGGATATGACTTAGTATTTTCACTTAACTTTCCAATGTCAGAAGGTGGAATACATACAAAACCTGAGAAGTGTTGTATAGATGAAATAGGAATACAGCCGATAACTGATACAGCAAAATTACCTAAAAAAGATTCTCCTATTGTAGCTGTTCATTTTCAAGGCACAGCTTTACCAGGATCAGTTAGCTGTCCAGCTTTAATTGCTTATCAAATTTGGGAAGAAATTAAAGATTGCAATAAAATTCCAGTAGAGACTCATTATCAACATGTCTTTCATAATCCAGCCAATAGAAAATATAGCTTTATAAATGTAACTGCAAGAGATCTTAAGGCTAGTTTATCCAGCTTATTTGGTTTAATCCAGCATTCATGTGCTTTCATAGGGATTGCGTCAGGGCCTTTTGTAGTAGCACTCGCTTCAATTCCGGATAGGACTTTGTATTTAGAGAAGGCACATAAGCTTAAAACTTATTCTACAAAACAAATAGCGACAGTCGATATTAATAATTATCAAAGCGGAGGAGTAAAAAAATGGCTTCAAAGTTTGCCTGGATCATAGCAGGCTCTTCAAATTATATACCAGGAATAACAGCGTTTATGAATAGCGCTCGGGCTTTAGGACATAAGGAAGATATTATCTTACTTTCCTTTAGGTTGCCAGATGAGTTTCTTAAAGAAGTTCAAGAAAAGATTGGAAATGTAAGGATAGTTAATATTCAGGGAGAAGATCAGGTAAGAGGAACTGCAATTGAAAGGTTTAGAGTAGCAGTAGAAATGGGAAAAGAATATAAAGCAATTTGTCTTTTAGATGCTGATATGTTTTTAACTGCTAACTGTGATTTATTTTTTAGAATTGCAGAGGCTGGCTTTATAGTCACTGGGTCAAATGGAATGATTATTAATTTTAACAAAGCTTATCAGAAACAATATAATTGTTTTCTTGAGAAAGATGAATGGCCTTATCCAAAAGTTCATACATCAGCACCGATCTTTTTAGGACCTAAACATTTAGATTGGTTTGAACGTTTATATAATAGTAGACGGATTGATAGTTGGGATGACTTTCTCTATTTAAATCTATTAGGAATTAAGATGGGTAAGTATAAAGATATGATTGTTTTACCTCCTTATGTCTTTACAGGAATCCATCATTTTGGAGTGAAGCCAGTTACGGGTTGGATGAATAAAAACGGAATGATTTTATCCCGGACAGAAGAAGTAATTTATATAGCACATGGTAAGTTCTGGGATAAAGGATGGTATACAGGATTAATGGAGCCTATGGAAAGATATTATAAGGATGAACAGCTTGGTAAGAGACAGAAGGAAAGAGGATTATACTCAAGAAAAGTAATGATGGACTGTTTCTTAGAATACTTTAATGGTCCTTATTTAAAAGGAGATCCAGAGCCTCTAGACTGGTATTTTAAAAAGAATAAAAAAAATGGCAAATCATAGAGATCGACCGGTAGGTTATCAATACTTTAAAATTCTTAAGGATCATCTTGGATCCTTAGATAAAATATTTAATGGAAAGCTAATTTATCCACGGCAGATTGAAATTCATCTACCGGCAGATCATAAGAAATCTTGTAATTTTAATTGTTATTATTGCCAGGGTAGAATACTCAAACAACCTCTTGTCCCTTGGGAATTAGATGCATTAGATTTGATACGTGAGTTATCAGGAAAGATTCCGTATTATATCTACGGAGGTGCTTATTCTGAACCAATGCTAAATCCTTACATGATGACTTTCTTACATGTAACGAAACGTTATGGAGCAAATTTTGGTATCCATACGAATGGCTCATATCTTAAAATTCTAGAAAAAGCACAGGGCTGGATTACAGAACTATGTCGTATAGCTACAGACAAAAGAGATTATCTTTCAATCAGTTTAGATGCTGGAAATGTAGAAAGCCATAAGAAAACGAAAGGTCTTAGGAAGAATTGGTATGATGAAATTATTCAAGGAATTAGAATGGCTATTAAAATTCGAGGGAATAAAGATTATCCTGCTATTCGGGTCTGTTATTTAATGAATGAATTTAATTCTTCTTTAGAGGAGATTAAAAATATTGTTGAATTAATGAGAGATATTAAAGTGGATTCCTTAAGATTTTCTATTCCATACGATTTATATGGTAAAGATTTTAAGATAGTTAAACAATATAAAGAAAGAGTAGAAATGAAAAGAAAAGATTCCTATCAAGAAAGATTAAAACCCTATCTCTCTTTAGACCTTAAAGAAAAGCCTTATATCTTTTTCATATCCCCGGAATCACAAGATGTTGAAAAGATGTGTTTCAAACAATGTATATATAACTATTATCAGATTACGATAGGCGCCGATGGTAATATTTATCGTTGTTCAAGCACTGCTACTCCTTCTTTCCCAGCAAATTGCTTAGGAAAATTTACTGGGGATGTTGAGGAATTTCAAGAAATGATTCTTAGGAATCATAATAAAGATTGGAAACCAGAAACATGTTTTAAAGCTGGGGCAAGATGTAATCGAATGGCTCTGGAAATTAATAAAGAATGGGAAAAAATTAATGAATAAAATTACAATAGCTCAAATAGGATGTGGTTATTGGGGAAAGAGATTACTCCGCTATATTATAGAGAGTGATAAGTTTAATGTTAAATATGTTTGTACTAAAGGAGATGATCTGACTCAAATTTGGAATGATAAGGAAGTAAAAGCAGTTGTGATCGCTACTCCAATTAAAACTCATTTTGCTATTGCAAGAAAAGCTATAAGAGCAAATAAAGATATCTTGTGTGAGAAACCTCTATGTCAACAATTAAACCAAGTTAGATGTCTTCAGCGTCAATTAACTCGTGCAGATAGAAAACTATTAACAGAATGGACATATACTTTTTCAAAAGGTTTGATAAAAGCTAAAGAAATTATAGATATTGGAAAGATAGGGGGACTTGAATCTATAGAAATGTCCTTGAAATATGCAGGTCGTTTTCTAGATTATAATGTATATTGGCTTTTAGGATCACATCTCTTATCTATTCTTGATATGTTTGTTCCAATAGCTAGTTTAGAGTTTCGAAAAATAGATCTTATAAGACATGGAAAACGAACAGAGACTGGAATGATTAGATTTTGGAATGAAAAATTAAAAGGGAATATTACAGTCAGTCTTAATTATCCATTAAAGGATATGAGTGTAATTTTCTATGGATCAAGAGGAACCCTGGTATTTTCATCAATGAGAGAACCGACGATTCAATATAATTGTTATGTAAAAGACGAAGGAGTTTTAGGAGATCAACTTATAACGGAAGAAAAATTCATGTCTTTTGATGAGAAGAATAATTTAAAGCATGCTGTAAATTATTTTTATGATTTTCTACAAGGAAAAGCAGAAGGCAATCTCGAGAGATCATTTCAAATAACTAAAGTTTTAAGTCAAATACATGAATGATAATCATCTTCAAGAGACTATTAGATTAGCAAATGCAGTAGGAGATCCTAAACATGCTGTAACTGCTAATGAAGGAATCTTCTTATATAATAGAGCAAAGGAATGTTCAAAAGGAGTTATAGTAGAAATAGGTTCTTGGAAAGGAAGATCAGCAGTTTGGTTGGGTAGAGGTTCTCAAGCTGGATTTAAAAGAGAAGTTTATGCTGTAGATCCTCACACTGGTTCTCCAGAACATCATAGACTTTATGGTAAGATATGGACTCTTCCAGTCTTTCAAAAGAATATTGAAAGAGCTGGGCTTTCAAATATAGTAGTCTCTTTAGTAAAGACTTCTGAAGAAGCTTCTAAAGATTGGAAAGAACCTATTGAGTTATTATTTATAGACGGCCGTCATGATTATAAATATGTAAAACAAGATTATGATTTGTGGAGTCGATTCTTAATTCCAGGTGGAATAGTAGTTTTCCATGATTCTATTAGATGGCCAGGTCCTAAATTAGTAGTTGATGAAGTAATATATAAGACTAGAGATTTTATGAAGGTAGGTATTATTAATTCAATAACCTGGGCTGTGAAAAAAAAGACTTGACATTCTTTAAAATCTGATTATACTGAGAGTAGAAATGGAATCCAAACCAAACCAAAAAGAGATTATCTATTTAGCTGGTTTATTAGATGGAGAAGGATGTTTTACAATAGATCGATATAAGAATCCAAAATTACGTTATAATCCTAAAATAGTTCTTCAATGGACGGAGAACAAGTTATCAGGTCTTCTCAGAGAAAAATTTGGAGGAGACTTACACAAAGTTGCTCCAAGGAAAGATTTTCCCAATAGAAAACCTCAATATCGCTGGCAGATACAAAATAATACATTACGGCGTCTTCTTCCTTCATTGATTCCATTTTTGAAAGTAAAACATCGTCAGGCAAGAATTTTAGATTCCTTTTTTAGAGAAAAAAAGAGCGATGGATATGGGAAAGGTCTTCCTCTTAAAGAATTAGATAGAAGAGAGAGACTATATCAGAAAATCAGAACCTTAAATTCTTAGTAGAGAGTTAACTCTCTATTTGAAAATAAAGCAAGCTTAAATCACGCACTAGCTGTGAGTGCTTTTGGCTTGCTTTTTTTGTTTATGAAAAAACAACAGTTTCTAAACTTCTTTACTGTATTTATAATCTTTCTATTGATCATCGTAGTGATTTCTTTATGTTTCCTTCTATTAGATATAGAAGAGAAGCTTAAGGAAACTAAGACAGAGTTAGTATTTTTTTCAGAAAGATGGGGTGAATGTCAATCTGGATGGATAACTCAGAGTAAAGAATATCAAGAATATATCGAATTAGATCGAATCTTTAAAAAAGTAGCGGCTGGAGTTTATGATGAAGAGAATCATAATTGTATGGATTTCAGTAACGAACTCCATTTAGAATTAAATAAACTAAATATTAAAAACGAAGTCATTATAGGAACTATCCCAGACGGTCCCCATGCTTGGATTTTAATCTGGGTGGAACCAGTAGATGGAAGCTTTATTAAAGTTAACGCTCCATATAAGAGATAAATGTTTGAACATATATTAAAAAAATTAGAATCATGGAAGCCAATACATCTGTGTTGGTGGTTTGAGAAACACGGAAAGCCTATTCCTAAATATTTTATTGGACAGTCTTCCTCGAGTTCTTCATCTTCTTCTTCTTTTTCAAGCTCCTCTTCCTTTTCAACAGGGGCTTGGCTTGATGGATGGAGATATCGAATTAAGATAACTATCCCAGACAACCGAAAAGAAGCAGATTTATCTTATTTTCCAGTAACTATATTTTTAAACGATAATGCTGGAATAAACAGTGATGATGTCACCGCTATTTTTGATGAGGTGGGAAGTTCTTCTCAAAAAATTGCTCTTACTAAAGCTGATGGAACAACTCAGCTTTACTGTGAGGTAGAAAGCTGGAATAGTGGAACTGAAAAAGCTGTAATCCATGTTAGTAAATCAGATTGGAATTTAATTGATAGTTGCGATACGGTTTTTTATTTATATTTTGATAATAGACAAGCAGATAATACGACTTATATAGGCGATGATCCAGATGATGCCGCGACTCATGCCGTATGGAATAGTGGTTATAAATTTGTTTCTCACATGAAGGATTCTGGATCCTCTGCAATTAAGGATTCTACAGATAATAATAATGATGGGACAAAGAAAGCGGCAAACCAACCTAATCAAGTTGCTGGTAAAATAGCTAGAGCTCAAGATTTTGATCTTGCGAATGAGGAATATATAGATATGGATTCAACCACCGCACCAATGACAGGATTATTAGTAGAGGGCTGGATAAATCCTGAGAGTGATGGATCGGCTATGACTATAGCTGCAGATATGTATGATACGGCTGCATGGGCAGATTGTTCCTGGTACGTAATGAGAAATACAGATGATAAAATTTTTACTATTTCTTATAAAGCTGGTGGAGCCTTATGGAGTCTCGTATCAACTACTGCAATTACGGCTGCAGATGGTTGGAAACATAGTGCTGTAAGATGGAATGGAAGTAATGTTTATATTTATTTAAACGGAGTTCAGGATGAAACTGCAGTTGCTTCAGGAGTGATGAGTGCTCATGCTTCAAGAGAATTTACGATAGGAAGACAAAAAGATGCTGCTACTTATAAACAATATTATGATGGAATAATAGATGAATTTAGAGTTTCAAATACTGGAAGAAGTGCAGCTTGGGTAAAAGCTTCTTACTATGAAGGAGCAGATGACTTTGTTTATTTTTCTGCTGCGGAGGGAAATCCTTCATCATCATCATCTTCAAGTTCTTCACAAGAATCTATTTCTTCTTGCTCATCTTCATTTAGTTCTAGCAGTTCTAGCAGTTCTTCTTCAAGTAAATCTTCTTCTTCATCACTTAGTGCTGTTTGTGGAACTGGACTTTATGAAAAACAACAAGATCGAAGTGTTTTACTAGCTAGTCTGTATGGAGTAAATTGGTTATGTCAAACTTTTACTCCTCAAGAAGCTCATTTAATTAAATGTGTAAGACTTGTTTTTGACAGAGTCGGGGCGGGTGATTTTACGATTACAGCTAGTATTAAAGCAGTAGATGGTAATCATAAACCAACAGGACCAGTTTTATGTAGTGGAACGATGAGCACTGATGATATATCTGGAAATGATTGGTATACGATTAATTTAGGAAATGGAACTAATTTATCAGCAGCTACTGAGTATGCAATTGAATTTAAATGCCCGGATGCTGATAATGATAATCGCCCAAGAGCATATGGAAGAGATTCTGATGTTTATGCAGGAGGAAAATGTTTTGTATCTCCAGATAGCGGAGGAACATGGAATATTCAAACCTGGGATTTTGCCTTTGAGGATTGGGGTCAGGAAACTTCCTCAAGTAGTTCTTCTAGTTGCTCTAGTTCTTTTAGTTCATCTAGCTCATGTTCTTGTTCTTCATCAGCGAGTTGTGTTCATGATACCCAGCATGATAATTGTGTTTTAGATGACAATGATGTCATATCAATAGCTGACACTAAATGGTTAGCACAATCGTTTACTCCATCAATTTCCTATCATATTTGTCGCGTAAAAGTTAAACTTGAAAAAAATGGAACACCGCCAACTACCACTACTTTTGGCATTCGGAACACAGATGGTAATGGTCATCCAACTGGAGCTGATTTATGTTCAGGGGTCTTAGGACCTGGGCCTGCAGCTGGATGGATAGAGATTATTTTAGGAGCTGGTTATGATCTTATTCAAGGTACAAAATATGCAGTAGTTGGAAGAGCTCCGTCTGGAGTAGGTGGTGATTGTTGGCGATGGAGATTTGATAATACAGCCGGAAGTTATACCAGAGGAAATGCACTGGATTCAGATGATTCGGGAGGAACCTGGGGTGACTTAGCTCAGGGTGATGAAGATTGGATGTTTGATTTATATGGAGATACTGGATCTTCATCTTCATCAAGTTCGAATTCAAGTTGTTCTAGTTCTTTTAGTAGTTCTTCTAGTAATAGTTCATTTAGTTCTAGTTCATGCTCAAGCAGTTTTTCATCTAGTTCATCTTCTAGTTCATCTTTTAGCAGTAGCTCTTGTTCTTCTAGTTTTTCTTCCTCTAGTTGCTCGAGCTCATTTAGCAGTAGTAGTTCATGTTCTAGTAGCTTTAGTTTCTCAAGTTGCTCTTCTTCATTTAGTAGTAGCTCTTGTAGTTCATCATTTAGTTCCAGTAGCAGTTCTTTTAGTTCATCTTCAAGCTGTAGCTCATCCTTTAGTAGCAGCTCATGTTCAAGCAGTTTTTGTTCTTCTAGTAGCTCATTAAGTTTTTCATCAAGTTGTTCTTGTAGCTCATCTTTTAGCTCTAGCTCTTCCAGCTTTAGCTCTTCTAGTTGCTCAAGCTCTTTCTCTTCTAGCTCCTGTAGCAGTAGCTTCAGTAGCTCAAGCTCAAGTTTTAGTAGTTCTTCTTCTTCAAGCTTTAGTTCTAGTAGTAGTAGCTTCTCATCTAGTTCAAGTTTCAGTTCTAGCTCCTCAAGTTTCTCTTCTTCTAGTAGCTGTTTAAGTTCTTCTTCAAGCTCCTGTTCATCATCGTTTAGCTCATCCTCAAGCTGTAGTAGTTTTAGCAGTTCATCCTGTAGCTCGTCTTTCAGTAGCTCTTCATGTAGTAGTTCATTTAGTTCTTCAAGTTCTTCAAGTTCATTTTCTTCTAGCTCCTACAGTAGTTGTAGTAGTTCTAGTAGTCTTAGTCTTTCATCCTCATCAAGTTCAAGTTGCTCATCATCTTTTAGCTCTTCTAGTTGTAGTTCCTCATTTAGTAGTAGCTCAAGCTCAAACTCTTTCAGTAGCAGCAGTTCAAGTTCATCTTTTAGCTCAAGCTCAAGTAGCTTTTCAAATTCAAGTAGCGAATCAAATAGTAGTTCAAGTTCATCAATAAGTATAAGCTCATCAAGTAGTAGTGAATCAAAGAGCTCATCATCAAGTTCTAAATCAATATCAAGTAGCTCAAGCTCTCAATCAACAAGTATTTCCAGTTCCTCAAGTTGTTCAAGTTCTTTCAGTTCAAGTTCGGAATCAATTTCGACTTCAAGTAGTTCATCATCACAATCAATTTCCTCCAGTAGCAGTTCTGAATCAACAAGTTTAAGCTCTAGTAGCTCAAGCCAAAGTTTAAGCAGTTCTAGTTCTTCGGAAAGTATTTCAACTTCAATTTCTTCTAGTAGTAGCTCGTTTAGCTTTAGCTCAAGCTCGAGTAGCTTTAGTTCTAGTTCAAGCTCCTCAAGTTTAAGTTCAAGCTCAAGTTCTGAAAGTACTTCATTAAGTAGCAGTTCTGAATCAATTTCAAGTTCTTCATCTTCTGAGAGCATTTCATCAAGTTCTAGTTCATCTTATAGTTCAGAGTCCATGAGCTTAAGTAGCTCTTCGGAATCCCAAAGCTCATCAAGCTCATCTGAATCTATAAGCTGTAGTTCATCAAGCGAATCGATATCAAATAGTTCAAGTTCTCAATCGATAAGTAATTCTAGTTCATCTAGTAGTTCTAGTTCTTTAAGCTCAAGCTCAGAATCAACCTCGATCTCTAGTAGTTCTTGTTCATCATCAATCTCATCTAGTAGTAACTCAGAGTCACTAAGTTCTAGTTCTAGTAGTCAAAGTGAGAGCTTCAGCAGTAGCTGTTCTTCAAGCTGTAGTTCAGAATCAATAAGTAAAAGTAGCTCCTCTAGCAGTTCCGAATCCGAAAGCTTAAGTAGCTCTTCGAGTAGTTCTCAGTCAATTTCAAGTTGCTCTAGTAGTTCAGGATATCCTACTTCATGGTGCATAGCTTGGGGAGAACAGAACCCAGGAGCGGGTCATACTCCCGAGGGATGGTCAACTTGGTCAGATGGAACAGGTGGAAATCCCACCATTTTAGGAGATCCAGATTGGGGACAATTACAGTTAGTATTAAATGAAGTTGCTAATAGTCCAATACATCATTTTGGATCTTTAAATTCGTCGGTCACTGTAGTTTCAAATATTAATGTAGGATCTGTAGAAGTTTATTATCGTCAGTCAGCCACGGCATTTGGACAGGATGATTTGGCTCCAGCTTGGGTATTAAAAATTACAGGGACTATTCATTTAAATCAATCTTATCGGCAGATAAGATTAAAAGGAGCATAAATATGTTAGACAGATTTAGAAAATTTATAAGAGAGTGGAAACCAATACATCTCTGTTGGTGGTACCAAAAGAAGGGAAAGCAAATCCCAAGGTATTTTATTGGACAGTCTAGCTCATCTTCTTCAAGCGGTCCTTGTGGAGGAGCTACTCTTTATGAACATCAGAATACAGTTTGGAATGAAGTACTATCTAGCATTTGGGGATCTGCTTGGTGCTGTCAGACCTTCACTCCTTCGATAGCTCATACTGTTACTTGTGTAAGATTAGCTCTTGATAGAATAGGAATCGGTAATTTTACTATCACAGTTAGCATTAAAGCAGTGGATGGAAATCATCATCCGACTGGAGTTGCCTTATGTTCCGGAACTATATCTACAAATAATTTAGGAGACCAATGGGATGAAATTTCAATGGGAGCAGGGGCTAACTTATCTGCTTCTACCGAATATGCAATCGAAGTTAAATGCCCAGATGCTACTGATGGTAATCAAGCGAGAGGATATGGAGATTCAACAGGAGACTACGCTGGTGGTTATGGCCAGTGGTCAAATGATAGCGGTGATACATGGAATGATACAGTTTGGGATTATGCTTTTGAAGAGTATGGTGATACGTCTTCGAGTTCAAGTTCATGTTCATCTTCTTTTTCTTCAAGTTCTTCCAGCTTTAGTAGTTCTTCTAGCTCAGAATCTAGTCAAAGTAGCAGTTCAAGTTCCGAACAGTGTTTTGATTATACAAAATTTGAAAATCATACGACGCCTGATAATTCTAACTTTACCATTGGAGGTAATATTCAAATTGCACAAACATTTACACCTTCAATAAGTCATGTAATAAACTGTGTAAATGTAAAGATTGGAACCGAAGGAACTCCGGTTGGAAATTTAGATGTTCAGATTCAAGATACTGATGGAGCTGGTAAACCAAATGGGAATGTTTTAGCTTCTGCTTCTATTACTGTAGCTAGTATAGTAGCACATGAGTGGCGAGGAATAGTTTTAAATAGCGGAAGTTTTTTATCAGCAGCTTCTAAATATGCATTAGTTTTGAAAGCACCAAATATGCCTGGACAAATAGGAGATAGGGTGTTTTGGAAATCAGATAGTACAGAAGGTTATGCTGCAGGTCAAGCCTGTTTTACTAATGATGCAGGAGCCAATTGGGCTCTGGAATCTAGAGATTGTCTTTTTGAAGAATGGGGAAATCAGAGTTCTTCAAGTTCTTCAAGTTCTAGTTCAATCCTTAGTTGTTCATCTTCTTCATCTTCAGGAAGTTTTTCAAGCAGTTCATCATCGTCGGCAGTTCCTTGTCCTATTGATTGTGAACTTTGCTATGATTGTTACTTTGTTACAGTTCCCGAGTTCATTTGTGATTTTAATACATGTGGGGGTCAGGCTATTTTAGAAAGAAGCGGAAATTGTGAATGGGAAGATTTAGACGGAGGCGATCTTGGAAATATGATGGTCTTTCTATATTGTTCGGAAGGCTTTTGGATTTTAGAAATATGTTGTGACAGTATAATAAACACTTGTATTTATAAAAAGGCTCTAGTAGAAGAAGGGGAATGCCCCGAAGGTTGGTATGAATTTGATCTGGATGCTTCGAATTGTGGAGCAAATTGTCCAGCAGGTCCATTGCAATTAACAGGTGATGAATGTCCATCCTCTAGTTCAAGCTGTTCAAGTTTAAGCTACTCAAGCTCCAGTTCATGTAGTTCGTCATATTCATGGAGCTCGACATCTTCAAGTTTTTCTAGCTCTTCGAGTAGTCTGAGCAGCAGTAGTTCCTGCTCAAGTAGTATTAGTTCTAGCAGTTCTTCATCAGGTTGTATTTCATGTTCTTCATCTTCTTCAGCATCCTGTTGGACTTGTCCTTCAGTAGGTGCTTGTGAAGCTCAATGTAGCCCATGTTATAGTTTCGACTACCCTTTATCTTGGTGTGATGGAAATTATATTGGTGGAAATATAATTTTAGATAATCGTTATATAGGTTTTTGTTCTTGGTATGCTTGGGGAAAAGGAACTTATTGGAACACAGATGCAAGTATTATTTGTAATGCGAACTGGTGGACTTTAACAGTTTCTCCAAGTATAAATCCAGATGCCAACTGTATTTATAAAAAATGTTGTGATGAAGAAGATGATTGCCCAGATGGAATTTATGCTTTAGATCCTTGGCTTTCAACTTGTCCGGAAGGCTGCCCAAGTCAAACTATTGAAGTGAGTGAATCTTCATGTTTTTCCTCAAGCTCGAGTAGTAGTTCTTGTAGTTCTTCTTCCTATAGCTCGTCCAGCTCTTTTTCTAGCAGTTCTAATTCATCTTGTTCTTCATCTTCATACTCTAGTTCAAGCAGTCTCAGCCTGAGTAGCTCAAGCTCAATTTCACTTAGTAACAGTTTATCTAGTTCTAGTAGTGTTTCTTTCTCGTCTTCTAGCTCTTCGATAAGTTGTGTTTATGATACTCAACAGGATCATTGTATTTTAGATGATAACGATGTGATTTCTATAGCAGGAACAAAATGGCTAGCTCAATCTTTTACACCGTCTGTTTCTTATAGAGTTTGTAGAGTAAAAGTAAAAGTTGATAAGAATGGAACTCCTCCAGCGGTTACTACTTTCGGAATTCGAAATACGGATGGGAATGGTCATCCTATAGGATCTGATTTATGTTCAGGAATTTTAGGTCCTGGACATGCAGCAGGCTGGATAGAAATTATTTTAGGCGCAGGCTATAGTCTTTCTCAAGATATAAAATATGCTTTAGTAGCTCGAGCTCCAAGTACAGATAGCGGTGATTGCTGGCGATGGAGATTTGATAATACAGCCGGAAGTTATACCAGAGGAAATGCACTGGATTCAGATGATTCGGGAGGAACCTGGGGTGACTTAGCTCAGGGTGATGAAGATTGGATGTTTGATTTATATGGAGAT
>JAGMCN010000047.1 GCA_023129235.1 Caldifarciminota bacterium
GACCATTTGTTATTATTGTGCACCATTTCTTCTATAAAGAAATCTGGGTATTTAGGAGGGGGAACCCATCTTTTTCCTGATGCGAGGATTTTTGCCTGAAAAAATGCAGTAACATCATCACCTTGAGGAATATGGTCATATAGATAGTAAGAGATTAGGTTTGTGGTGATAAAAGAAATTAAAAAGACCCCAATAAGTAAGTGAGATTCCTTTATTTTTTGTAAGTATTTACTATAATCAAGGAATTTTCTTAAGGGCAATATGTTATATAAGAAGACAGCGATAGGGAGAAAAAGAATTATTCTATGTAATTGTTGGAGGTAATAATTAAATACAGGATGATGTGAGAAAGAGAGCTTGCCTATGAATATATATATGAAAATGGAGAAAGCTATTGTTATTAATAGATACCTGATTCCCTTTTTGTCGAGCATCTACTTTATTTTACTGTGTAAATATTAAATGTCAATAAATTGCAGAAAAAAGTTGCATTTTTATATAAGAGTGTTAAAGTCTAAAATATGATTATTATCTTATTTATTATATCTCAGTGGATGAGTTTCTTGAATTCAAAGGAGATTTATGATATAGCAGATTGTGGGGATAGTCTTTTGATAGGAACAACCAGTGGGGCATTAATTTTCAACAAGAAAGATACAAGCTTTACTCATATTACGAATGTAAATGGGCTCTTATCTAATGACGTGCGAGAAGTAGAGATAGACCATTATGGGAATTTCTGGTTTCTTTGTTCCGGTAGTGGGATTACTTTAATGCGAGGAAATAAGCGAAGGAATTTTACGAGCATAGAGAACTTGCCAAGTTATGACTTGAGTTCTCTGTTTATAGATGGAGATACTGTATGGGTGGGAACTTCAGATAATACAGAGGTATGGATGTATGATATGCAAGGAGACCCATTTGCCGGAGATGGTAGTGGTAAGTTATTTGATATTAAGCCGACAAATGAAGTTGAGTGCATTCAGGTAATAGGCGATTCAATATGGTTTGGGACTCATAAGGGGATTGGTGTTATGAAAAAGGGAGGAGATTCTTTTAGGGTGTATAATACTGATTCAGGGCTTCCCAATGATACAGTTCTTGCGATTGCGGATTGGGATGGATATGTTTGGGCGGGAACGATGAAAGGAAGTGCAAGACTTGGACCATCCGGATGGGAAATTGTGGATGCAAGTTATTGGTGTCCTTCAGAAAACGACACAATATGGATAAAAGGATATGATTTTTATGGAAGTGCTACAGAATTTTGGGTGGCTACTTCGTTTGGAGCGAAAAAATGGGAGTATGGATGGTGGAGTCAGATTTCTTGGATGGATACAAGAAGTGTATCATTTGATAGTTGTCTTTGGATGGGGACATTTGGGAATGGGGTAGTCTCGTATGATGGAACTGATTTGCATAGTTACATCCCGGAGGGTCCGGCATCAAATGTTTTTTCCTCTATTGCAGTGGATTTAGACGGGAACTTATGGAGCACTCACGATTTCACCCCTGGCTGTCTGGCTGTAAGCAAGTTATACAATGATGGAACTCAAAAAAAATGGAAATGGAAAATATATAATCATCCTAACAAATGGGGACGAGTCGGAGGCGGACCGACCAGAGTGCTTGTAGATAAAGTTAATAATGCATGGGTGCTGATGCGAAATTGGGACCCGCGTGGGGAAGTTGGAGTAGTAAAGATAATGCCGAACGATTCTATAATTAAGTTAAAGATTGATGGCGGCGCTAATGCAAATTGTATTACAACCGCTTGCTTAGATACAGATGACAATGTATGGATAGGGTGTGGAGATGGATATATACGGAGGATAAGAAATGATGTTGTAGACACTGCTATTTCAAATGACTATACTAAGAATGTTACGGCTATTTGGGTTTCGCCGGATGGGTGCGTATGGGCAGGAGACCGTGATAGTGGTTTATGGATATTTTTAAAAGAAGGAGGACTTTCCAGGGTATCTGGAATTCCAATTGAGCCGATAAAGTTTATAAAATCATTTGGTGAAGAAGTGTGGGTAGGAACAGATTCTGATATTTATCGGGTTGTTGATAGAGAAGTAACTATTAGCTATACGAAAGTTGATATGGGAGGAACAGTACAAGATATTGCAAAAGACCTTGCAGGAGGGATATGGTTTGCGGTAAAGGATGTCGGCATTAAAAGGCTAAAGCCAGACGGGATGTGGGAACATTATGGCATTGAGGATGGACTTGTTGATAAAGAGGTTCTTCGGCTTGGATTTGATGAGAAGCAAGGGGTCTTATGGATTGGAACTATACGAGGAGTTTCAAGATTTGAGGCTGAGATTCCTCTTCCAAAACCTGAAGTTAAGGTGTATCCAAATCCCTTTGTATTCTCTAAACACAAAGGAAAGGGAATAACATTTAAGGAAGTATGTGAGAGAGAATTTGAAGAAATAAACATTTACACACTTTCCGGGAAGAAAGTTAGGACTATCCGAGAATCTACGACTTGGGATGTTAAGAATGAGAGCAATGAATTTGTGGCAAGCGGAGTATATATATTTGTAGTTTATATCAAGGGTGGAGAACGTAAAATCGGGAAAATTGCAATAGTAAGATAACCTTCTCACAGAGTCTGTGACAGACGCTGCGATTGTTTCCAATAAAAAATATAAAAAGCGTTGAATTTTTTACTTGACAAGTTTATTTTACTATGTATAATATCTACAAATGATAATATTTTACAAATCAATTAAATTTACCGAAGGGTAAGAGGGAAAAATGAAAGAAGAGCGAGTTAATCGATTCGTCGAGAAAATGTTGGAAGAAATACCGGAAGTTGTGAAGGGGTTGATGCCTAAAATACCGAAAAAATTCTTGGAACTGGAATTAGGTCCACCACATATGCATACTTTGAAAACGATATCTGATCATAGGAGTCCCCTTAAGATCAGCGAGATATCCAAAGAACTCTCTATTTCCTTTGCTATGATGACTCGTATCATTGACCGGTTAGAGTTAAGGGGGTTGGTTAGTAGAACCAGCGATCCCAATGACCGAAGAGTCATAAGGGTCAAATTGACTTCAAGGGGAAAAGTAGTGTCAAGAAAAATGAAAGATTTTCAGAAGAAGCACATGATAAAGGTGTTGAATAAATTTGAGGAAAAAGATAGAGAAGCATTTATGGAAACAATGGATCGTATTACGAGTATTCTATCAAAATATGGGAGAGAAATATGATATCTATTACTTTGTTAGGCGACAGTGCAGATTACAGTATTATTGCTCAAAAGCAAGCACATTTGGGTGCGTAAAATAATATACAATAAATCAGAAGAACCATCGTTTATAATATAATGAGCAAAATACAATGGGCAATATCTATAACTATATTCTTTCTTTCTTCTGCCGTGATTTTCGCAGAGAACAAAGATTTTGGTCAAATCAACGGACTTATCAAGGATGTCTCTAATGGAGAGAAGCTTTCCTATGCCAATATCGTTATTAAAGGAACAAAGTTTGGCGGGATATCTAATAAGAACGGTTACTACTTTATTGAGAATGTCCCTGCCGGGAAGTATATAATCACTGCTTCCTATATGGGTTATAAGGAATCAAGTAAAGAAATAATTGTTGAGCCAAATAAAACTCTACGATGTAATTTTGAATTTGAGCCATCTCCAATTCAATTAAAAAGTGTGTCAGTGAGTGCAAAACGATTGAAGTTTGAGCGAGATGTAGGTGTAAGCACTTTTACTTTGAGGAAAAGAGATTTAGAAAAGGTGTCTGTAGTTGGTGGAGAAGCAGACTTATTTCGTTCATTACAACTTCTACCTGGTATTATTGCATCCAGTGACTTTTCCAGTCAGCTTTATGTGAGAGGTGGGAGTCCAGACCAGAATCTAATTCTACTTGATGGTATAACTGTTTATAATCCTTCTCATCTTGGGGGTCTTTTCAGCACTTTTAATACAGATGCGATTAGTGATGCAGAGATTATGACAGGTGGATTTCCAGCAAAATATGGTGGTAGAATGTCATCGGTTCTGAATATTACCTCAAAAGATGGAAATAGCAAAAAGTTTTCAACGAGTTCAAGTATTAGTATTATATCTGTGAAGACACTTCTGGAAGGACCTTTATCAAAAGGGTCCTGGATGGCAAGTATCAGGCGGACTTATTTCGACCAACTTCTTAAAAACACCAAATTTTCTTTCCCTTACTACTTCTATGATGGAATGGGGAAAGTCAATTTTGATTTATCTGCAAATACTAATGTTACTGTAGCTGGACTTCTCGGAGAAGATGTTTTCAATTATACGATTGAAGAAGATGGTGAAGAGCTTGGGCAATTGGATATGCGATGGGGGAATCGGGGACTCTCTGCTAAGTGGCTTCAATATTTAACTCCAAAACTATATGGAGAAGTTCTTTGTGCCTGGAGCAACTTCCGTACTAATATGAATCTTGAGGTTTTTAAATCCACATCATCTTTTAGAGATGAAGTTATTGATTACACCGTGAAAGGAGATTTCACCTATGCTCTGGCACCCAACCATACATTAGATTTTGGATTTGATGCAAAAAGTATCACTTTTGACTTTGAAGTTGAGATGGATACAATGAAACTCATGGATGAAGTAGATACAGCGATAGTTCGGACATTCTATCTTCAAGATAAATGGGAGATTACCCCATTATTGTTTCTTCAAATAGGAATCCGACCCACTCACTTCACACCGGGTTCTCGTTTTAGATGGGACCCAAGATTAGGGTTGAAATATCGGCTGGCTCCCAATACTGTAATCAATGCATCTTTTGGTTTTTATAGCCAATTCTTAGCTACTGTAGGCAGTGGTGAAGAATTGCTTAACCTTTTTGATATTTGGTTGCCATCAGGAGAAAATTATGACCCGGGTCTTTCTAAACACTATATTTTGGGTGTGGAACAATGGATTTCCAATAGTCTCAATTTTACTGTTGAGGGATATTATAAAACATTTGAGCATCTTTTAGAATTAAAAGAAAAAGGAACATTTGACGATGATGCTTTTGATACAGGTTCAGGATATGCTACAGGTCTTGACTTTATGTTTAAAAAAACAGCAGGCAAGTTTTCTGGTGGAATAAGTTACTCTTTGTCTTTGACCAAGCGGACATTTAATGATACGACTTTTTGTCCAAGATATGACCAACGACATAATCTGAATTTAGGGTTTGAAGTGAATCTTCCCTGGGGATTAAGCACGAATCTCAAGTGGCAACTTGGAACTGGATTTCCTTATCCAGGAGTGAGAGGCAGATACCCCAGAACCGAGTATGATTTTTCAGGAGACAGCACTACTACCGACTGGAGATACATTACGGCACCGAGAGATTATTATCGTTATCCTATTTACCATCGCGCGGATTGGGGACTCAAGAAAGCATTTAACTGGAAATTCTTGAAGGGAGAGGGCTTTGTAGGAATTATGAATCTTTACAATCAGGAGAATGTTTTCTTGTATATCTGGAACACTGAAAAGGAGCCACCTGAACGGATAGCAGTAACAATGTTTCCTCTTTTCCCTTCAATTGGTTTTAATATTAAATTTTAAGATGAAAAAATGATTAACAAGTAAAATGCCACAAAATCACCAAAACACTAAAGTACACAAAAAGAATTATATTATAACTTTAGTGAAACTTGGTGCCTTAGTGTTTTTGTGGCAATTTCCGGGATGTGGCAATAAATCCCCATATCAGTTTGAATCTCAAATAGTTGTATTTTCATTATTTATCGCAGGTCATCTAAGCCCGTTTGTCAAAGTTGAACGGTCATGGGAAATTGACAAAAAACTACCGGAGGAAGGACTTGGAGTGAATGATGCCGAAGTGGTAGTAAGTACACCAGAAGATACTATTGAATATGCTCCTATAGAAGATAAGTCAGGACTTTTTGGTCCATTGGATTCGCTAACGGTCTGTCCACTTGAGCGTTATCACTTGAAAGTAGTTGTTCCTGGCGAAGAGGAGATTTATAGCGAAACAACTGTCCCGGATACTTTTAGTATTATTCAACCCGAAGAAGGAGATACACTGGATAAGAGGGGCTACCTTCCTATGATAATCTGGACAAGAAGCCAGAATGCTGCCAGTTATTTTATAGATATTTCAAGTCATGTTGATACCACTCATTTTAGTGCTAATATAAATGCCATAGATACCCTTTTCCCTATCTTGCCATTCTTCCTGGGAAATACAGGAGAGTATGTTATAAAGATAGCAGCTATTGATAAAAATTACCATAACTATTTAAAAGAAGGCAATGGTCCACCAGGAGCTGGTGGCGAGGAAGATGCTCCGAGTGTATTTGGCTCCTGTGTCGTTGAATCAGTTCAAGTATATGTGAAATGAGAACTACAGGTCGCTCGTGGAGTCTGCGACAGACTCTGTGAGAGGCATACCACTAATTAAATTTAGGGTTCTGAGAGATAAGATATAATGCAATCGTTGATATACATTAAATCTGCTTTGCGTTCTTTACGCGCTCAAAGGATGCGCACTTTCCTTACTACTCTTGGAATTATTATTGGAGTTATGACAGTTATTACTATGATGTCAATTATTGAGGGGATGAACAGGTATGTTTATAAAGTTCTTGGCAGTATGGGAAGCAATACAATATATGTGCAGAAATATAAATGGCAGATGGGTCCTGGCGGAAGGAAGAGCAGAAAAGAGCGACGTGAAATTGCAAAAAGAAAAGATTTTACTAAAAAGGATGCTGAAGCAATAGAGGAACTCCCAAGTATCAATTTGGCTACGCTTACTCAATCTACAAGAGGAGCACAGATAACTTATAGAGATAATAAGGTTGAGATTCAACAGATTGAGGGCGGGACTCCAAAATCTCTTAAAATACTTAATTATACAATTATAAAAGGTAGGGGATTTATAGAAACCGACATTGCTTTCAGACGTCAGATTGGGATTGTGGGACCTTATATAGTGGAGAATTTATTTAAAAAAGGTGAAGACCCTTTGGGCAAAAATGTTAGTATAGGACCACATAAGTTCACTATAATTGGAATTTTAGAGGAGAAAGGAAGTTTTATGGGGCAGAACTTGGATAATAAAGCGATTATTCCATTAACCACATTGAAGAAATTTATCCGAAAGAGATGGCGATATCATATTTGGGGTGCTCCTTCTGTTCTTGCACAAGTTCATCCTGAGTATACGGTTAACGAAGCACAGCAGGAGATAGAGGAACTTCTACGAGCCCGAAGAGGATGCAGATTTAATGAAGAAAATGACTTCGCGCTTAACACTCAGCAAATGATTTTAGATGCTTACAATAAGATAACAGGAGGTATTTTTATGGCGATGATTGGCATTGCTTCTCTTGCACTTCTTGTTGGTGGGATTGGCATAATGAACATAATGTTGGTCTCGGTGGTTGAGCGAACAAGAGAAATAGGGATTAGAATGGCTGTAGGAGCTAAACGCAAAGATATAATGTTCCAATTCCTTATAGAAGCGATAGTTTTAACCCTGACAGGAGGAATAATAGGAATCCTTTTGGGCTTTGGGTTTTCAAAACTTATAAGTGCGTTAACTCCATTGCCGGCAAGCACTCCTTTTTGGAGTATATTAGTTGGAATTGGATTTTCAGTGGGTGTGGGAGTTTTCTTTGGCATTTATCCAGCAAGAAAAGCAAGCAAACTTAATCCAATTGAAGCATTAAGACAGGAATAACAGATGAATGCAGTTAATAATAGCCCTGAATTGACACAGATAGAGATTAGAAAATTGAAGAAGGAGATGAAAATGTGTGAGGGAAAAAGACATTTTTTATGGACAAGAGGAGTTTTTGCCTGTTTGCTTTTGAGTTCATTTAGCTATGCTGGGAAAGTTGAGACAATAGTAGTAGATTCGGGCTATGTAGTTGCTTACGGAAAATATATCCTTCCTCCATACAGAATAACTTTAAAATACGGACCGCTTGTTAATTTCTTTCCCGAAAAGGATTCAATATTTATTAATGGTATTCCTTATCGTCCAAGTCTCCAAAGACCTTATCATAAATGCACTCCAGAAGGAATTCATGAACTTGTCAGGGAATACGGTATTATTGATGATTCTCTTTGTAAGTTTATAGGAAAATATGGAGTTAGAAAGGCACGATCAAAAGCAGAAAGTTTTCTAAAAAAACAATCCTTTGTGGTTAAAGAATGGGATCTCCACGGGAATGAATGGGACATTAGATTTTATTATGAAGTTAGTGGAGAAATCCGTACTAATGGTATCAAAATGTTGCTTCTCACAGAAGCTGGCAGAATGACACGGGAAAAAATGTGTAAACAGGTAAGGAAAAAGTATAAAGATGAGTTTGAGGATATGGTTAAAGCTCTAAAATCTGGGGGATTAGCAATTTTTGGATATAATAGGGCTCGGACAGTTATTCAAGACAATCCTAAAGAGCATCTTTTAGAGATAAAAGCAATTTTGAAAAGAAGCGCCTCTGATAGTTTGAAAAATAAACTTTTATTAGAAAATGGATTAATAAAAGATAATCTCTTGAGAGAAGAACTTCTGGAAAACGAAGAAGAATGGGAGAATTTGAAATTGGATGAAGAGCAAAATGAATGACTTATTCTATGGAATGAACGGCTCATCCCAAGGAATGAACGACTCATTCCAGAGAATGAACGACTTATTCTATGGAATGAATGGATTATTCCAGGGAATAAATGGATTATTCCAAGGAATAAATGGATTATTCCAGGGAATGAATGGATTATTCCAGGGAATGAATGGATTATTCCAGGGAATAAATGGATTATTCCAAGGAACAGACGATTCGTTCCTGAGGACAAATCAATAATTTAAAAGAGAGAAATTTAACAGGGATGGCAAGATGAAATGGCTAAAGAGGAGATAAAATGATTTGGATAACTATGTTTTTGTTGGCAAAATCCTATGTAATGACAGGAGATACTTTAAAGATAAATTTAGAGCAAGCCAAACAAATGGCGATAAAATCAAATCCGGGATATAAAATAGATGCTCTATCGCATACTTACAGCAAACTCGGACTTTATAAAAAACTTAGCTCAAATATACTAAATCCTGAGGTTAGTGTTAATTATTCAGAGGTAGAATCTCCGGATGCGATGTTGTATTCCGCAAAGGGTTATTCTTTTAACTTCTCTCTTAATCAGAGGGTTCTTGACCTTGGGCAAGTTACTTCTCTTCTGGGGAGTAAATTTGAGAAAAATGCAAATGGAGCTTTGCGAGAGGAATCGGAGAATCGGCTCTTTTATGAAGTGGAGTCCTGCTACTTATCTGTTTTGAAATCCCAGAAGTTAGTTGAGCTAAAGGAAAAAGCAGTTGAGAGAGCAAATGAGAATATGAGACTTGTGAGCAAGAAATTGGAAGTAGGAGAAGCATCAAAGCTTGACTCATTGAATGCAGAGGTAAGTTTAAATCGTGCAAAGCTTGATGGTTCTGGTGCAAGGAAGAATTACGAGCTTGCCAAAAGAATCTTATTAAATGCACTTGGTATCTTTGAGGAGCGAGAGCTTTTACTTGAATCAGTTAAAGAGGTAAGAGTGATTCGCGAACCGCTTCTACTTGACAGTCTTGTTGCAAGTGCTCTTGAGGAGAGGCCTTCAGTAAAGGCAGAGAGAGAAGCTCTAAAGGGAGGCAAACTTGGGTTTTATGGTAGTATTCTCTCGTTTTTGCCAGCAATATCGTTTAAATGGTGGTGGGGATATCGGACAGAAGACTTCCCTGAGAGATTTTCCGAAATCAGAGATGGAGCGAACAAGAGTTCCGGATGGAATGGGAGCATTGGACTTAATTTATTTACTTATCCGTTTGAAGTCTGGCAATTTAAGACTGCTCTGGATAAAGCAAAACTTTCTCTTTTAAGCAAAGAGTTAAATATAGTAAGGGAAGTAAAAGACGCCTGGCTTCTTGGAGAAGAAGCTCATCGCAATTTAAAACTTGCAGAAAGTATGTGGCTTGCGGCAGAGGAGGCATATAAACTTTCCAAGCATCAATATGAACTGGGACTTATTTCGGCTCTTGACTTTTTTCGTGTGGCAGAAGATAAATTAGATGCTGAAATAAGCTATGTAAACACTAAATATGATTATAAACTTGCATACACCAGATTGCAATATGTAACTGGGAAGTAATATTAAATGTCAAAATGACAAATCAAAACTCAAAAAGCTTAACACGGATTGTCCACAGGATCCGTATGGACACAAATATCTCAAATTACACGAATAAAACTTTGGTTACTCTTTTTATTCGTGGCTATTCGTCTAATTCGTGATATTCGTGTTTATCGTTTTGCATTTTATTTTACATATTAGAAGGAGGGATTGAGATGAGGAAGAAGAAATTATTTATAATCATAGGAATTGTTGTAGTTGTGGTGCTTATTGCAGCGATTAGTTCAAGAAAGAGAAGAGGCAGAAGCAAATTGAGTGCCACTATCGTCAAAAAGGGAAGTATAGTTTCCAATGTCAGAGCTGACGGGACTTTAAAAGGGTTAAATCAAGTAGATATTGGAGGCGAAGTTATGGGCAAAATTGTAGAGATACGTGTGAAAGAAGGAGACAGAGTTCGCAAGGGAGATATCTTGTGTATAATAGACCAAAGCACCTATAAATCGAGAGAAAGGCGAGCAGTTGCGGCTTTTCGGCTTTCCGAATCAAGACGAACTAAAGCAGAAGCAGATTTGGAGCGTGCAACAGAGCTTTTTAAATCAGGACTTGTCTCAAAAGAAGATTATGAATCTGCAAAACTAAAGTATGAGACAGCACTCGCAGAAGTCAGGACAAATAAAGAATCTTGCAATGAAGCGAAATCTATGGTTGAGAAGACAATTATAAGGTCTCCGGTGGCAGGAGAAGTTATTCAGCGGAACAAAGAAGAAGGCGAGATGGCAATAACAGGAACTATAAATACGCCCGGTTCAGTAATAATGACAATCGCAGACCGTAATCAAATGTTTGTGCGGGCTTTGGTCGATGAAACGGAAATAGTGAAGGTTGGCATAGGAGACCCAGTGGATGTAACGATTGATGCTTTTCAGGACACTGTTTTTGAGGGGAAAGTTGTTAAGATTGGAGGTCTTCCGACAAAATCAGGTTTTACAGGAGAAGAAGCAGTTAATTTCCCAATAGAAGTCGAGATTTCTGGAACTCCGGAGAATCTTTATCCCGGGATGTCAGCAAGTTGTGAGATTAGAGTTGGGGGCAAGGATTCGGTGATTGTCATCCCATATATGTCGCTTGGCACAAGAAAAATAAAAGAGAAAGAAGAGGATATAGTTATTTTATCAAAAGAGGGCAAAGCAGAGATTGTTAGTGTAAAGTTAGGATTGACAGGTGAAAAAGGAGTTGAAGTAATAGAAGGGATAAATGTAGGTGATACTATTTTAACAGGACCCTACAAGAAATTGAGAGAATTAAAGGATGAAGATAAAATAGAGATAAAAATTAAGGATAAGTCTGACCCAGAGATGAAAGATAAACGGAGAAAAAGAAAAGGAAAGTTTAGTGCAAGAGTAAAAATAGGTTAAAATATCTATGACGCTATGCTAATAGATGCTAAGAGAGTAGGAAAGACCTATAAAATTGGGGAAGTAGAAGTCCATGCTTTGAGAGATGTAAGTGTTCAAATAGAAGAAGGTGAGTATATAGCTATTATGGGACCTTCTGGGAGTGGAAAATCCACACTTATGCATATTCTTGGATGCCTTGATGTGCCGAGTTCCGGTGAATACTTTTTTGGTGGGAATGGAGTACACAATCTTTCTGAGGACAGACTTGCAGAAATAAGAAGTCATCAAGTTGGATTTGTTTTTCAATTCTTTAATTTACTCCCGAGACTAACCGCTTATGAGAATGTTGAGTTGCCACTCTTGTATGCTGGTGAAAAAGCAGCTTTAATTCAGGAAAGAGCATTAAAAGCTCTTGAGAGAGTAGGATTAAAAAAGAGGATAAGCCATCGCCCAACTGAACTTTCAGGCGGAGAATGCCAAAGAGTAGCTATTGCACGAGCCATCGTGGGTAACCCGAAAGTAATTCTTGCAGATGAACCAACAGGAAACCTGGATACTAATACGGGAAACGAGATAATGAGGCTTTTTGAGGATTTATACAAAGAAGGCAGGACTCTTATTGTTGTTACTCACGACCCAGAAGTGAGCGAATACGCAGACCGAGTAGTAAAAATAAGAGATGGCTTAATTGAGACTTAACCCTAATGCATTAGCCACAGAAATTCACAGAAAAACAAGGAATTTCTATAAGTTACAACAAGTTACTATGAGTTACTATTAAAGGATTTTAATGCTTTCTTGACCAATACGGGTATTTCGGAGAGGGTTTCGGCAATTAGAACTCCTGAGGATTTCAGGGCAGTTATTTTGCTTTGTGCTGTCCCAAGTTCACCTTCAATTATTGCACCGGCATGCCCAAGCCGTTTGCCTTGAGGTGCTACCCTGCCTGTTATAAAACCTATTACTGGCTTTTTCATTGTCTTGATAAATTCTGCAGCAAGCTCTTCATAAACACCCCCAATCTCACCAGCAAGGACAACAGCATCTGTATCAGGGTCTTCCTCAAACATTTTTAATACATCTTCAAAATTTGAGCCGAGAATTGGGTCTCCACCAAGCCCAACACTCGTTGATTCGCCAAGCCCCTCAAGATTTAATGAGTTTGCAATATAATAAGTAATTGCTCCACTTCTTGCAACTGTCCCAATCCTTCCGCGTTTAAATGCAATTTTTGGAAGCATCCCAATAAGTGCTCTGCCGGGTGAAATAACTCCCGGTGTATTACCTCCGATTACAACTACTCCTTTTTCCTTTGCTTTTTTGCGGACAAATAACATATCGTGGATTGGTATTCCTTCTGGGATAACAATCACTATTTGGATTCCTGCATCAATTGACTCAAGTATTGCATCTCTTGTAAACCTTGCAGGCACCCATATTGATGAGACTTTTGCATTAGGATGTTGTGCCAGGCATTCTTTAACAGTGTCATAAACTGGCACACCGTGAACTACCTGCCCTCCTTTGCCGGGTGTTACTCCTCCTACAATGCGGGTTCCATAATCCAGCATAAACTTGGTGTGGAGTTGAGCGTTTGTGCCGGTAATCCCCTGGACAATTGTTTCCGTATTTTCGTCAATAATTATTGCCATATGTCAAGAATACAGAATACAGCAGACAGGATATAGAGCATATCACCCTCTTACAGAGACTATTAAAGCGTAAAGCATTTTGCCAACTTCGTCAACAGCATTCGCTAAATCCTGTCTGTCTTCTATATAACCCAAGTCTTTTGAGAGAATTAAATAATATCGCAATTCTTCTAATGAACCTTGAGCAATATTATAGAAATTAGCTTTATCTTTAAGTCCTCGTTTTTTGAACCCTTCAACAATATTTGCTGGTATTGAAACTGCCGCTCTCCTCATTTGAGAGATTAAAGCAAACTTTTCTTCGACAGGATAATCCTTTGTAATTTTATAAATCTCCAAAGCCAGCCGATGTGCCTTTTGCCAAACAACTAAATCCTCAAATTTCTCTAATCTTCCCTGTTTTCTGTATCCTGTATTCTGTCTACTCACTTTGCTATTTTTATTGTTTCTTTTATGACTTCCTCAATCGGGGTATCAAATTTGTAAATCTTTATATCCTTGAAGAGTTCTGGCTCCTCATGTCTATATTTTTCAAATATCTTTCTCCCCTCTTGTTCCATATTTCCTGCCATCCGCATAATCATTGGCTTCTCGGGCTTATTCTCTATAATATATTGACAAATGGCACGAGCCCAGTCATCACATCTTGAGATTCCTCCAAACCTTGCTCCGAAAATTACCTTGACTCTTGGATTCTTCATTAAGAGGTCTATCATAAGTCTAAGTCTCTCTTGAGTTGGAGCTCCGCCTGAGTCCATAAAATTTGCAGGGTTCCCACCGAAGTGCTTGATTAAATCAATGCTTGCAATTCCAAAACCCGCACCTCCAGGGAAAACCCCAATGTCTCCATCAAGGTCAACATAAGGGACTCCTGCTTTTTTTGCAATCTTTTCTCTCTCGGTTAGTTCACCAACCTCATGACGCGCCGAGATGCCCAGTTTCTTCAACTCTGGATGCCGATACATTGCATCTTCATCTAAATCTACTTTGGAATCCAATGCAACAAGGTTTCCGTCTTTTGTGATGGCAAGAGGATTTATCTCTACAAGCTTGCACTCATAGTCAAGGAATAACTTATACATCTGGTTTATGATTGAGCTTGCTTTTGAGATAAGGGAACTCGGAATTCCAATAGCACGGGCAATCCACCTTCCAGTCCAACCTTCTGGATATTCTCCAACTTCAAGGTAGTGCTTTACAATTGCATCTGGATTGCTTTTTGCCACCTCTTCTATTTCCATTCCACCTTCGCTGGATGCAAGAATAAGTGGCTTGTGGAGTTTCCTATCAATGATAGCACTTAAATAAAGCTCTTTTTTGATGTCTATTTTCTCCTCAATGAGCACACTCTTAACCTCGTATCCTGCAATAACTCTGCCCAATAAGTTTTTTATCTCAAGCTCTGCTTCCTGTCTTGAATTTACGATTTTTATAGCCCCAGCTTTACCACGTTTGCCTATAAATACCTGAGCTTTTAGGACTGCGGGATAGATAACTTTATCAAGTTCTCTTGGGTCTCCAATGAGGACACTTTGCGGGACAGGGATTCCAAATTCCTTAAACAACATTTTCCCTTCATATTCATAGAGTCTCATACGCTTTCCTTTTCTGAAAAAATACTTTGTTAAAAAAGGTTGTCAAGTTTTTTTGGATTTTTATATACTTTCCTTTATTTGACAGGGTTAACTGGATTTTTAGATTTGTTTTCTGTCCACTTTGATAGAAATTTGAGCCACCGCCAAACATCAGTGGAGGCGAGACTGTAACACCTCGTTTCTACGATCCCAATCCATCTGAAAGTAAAGCATTTTGAGACTTGGTAAAATGAAGTAGTTCGAAGAATCAGGTATCTCTCCCTGCAAAATATTGGATTACAACAAAAGTTCTTGACAGATGGTAATTTATTTATATATCATTATCTAACAAATGAAATTACTAATTATATTAGGGAACTGTATCTTAATATCCTATCCTATATATACTGCTACCTGGACCAACGGAGCAAAGGCCCTCGGTGGAGCAAATTGGGAGACTCCATATTCAATTCAACAGACTTCGGATAGTGGATACATAGCAGGAGGTTCTGATGGTGGGGGCAACGACACGAGGGTTTTGATTGTGAAATTGACCCCAGCAGGCAATATTTCTTGGGCCAAAGCTTTTAGGTTAGCAAATTACAACACTCGTGCCCGTTCGATCCAGCAGACTCTGGACAGGGGATACATAATAGCAGCTGAAACTTGGTCTTCTGCTGGAGGACCTTATGATTTCATGGTCATGAAATTGGATTCGACTGGTGATACACTCTGGGCAAAAACTTTCGGTGGAACAAACTGGGAATGCATATATTCAGCTCGACAGACTTCTGATGGGGGGTACATAGTAGTTGGTGAAACCTATTCCTTTGGTGCAGGCGCTGCAGATTTCTTGATTCTGAAACTGGATTCCACAGGAAATGTTGTCCGGGCAAAAACTTTCGGTGGAATAAGCGAAGACTATGCCAGTTCGGTACGGCAAGCTTCTGACGGGAATTACATAGTAGCAGGTTGCACTAGCTCTTTTGGCGTAGGAAGAAGAGATTTTGCAGTAGTGAAATTAAACCCCTCATGTGACGTATTATGGGCAAAGTGTTTTGGAGGAACAGGTGGTGATTTTGCTCATTCAGTAGAACAGACTTCGGACAGTGGATACATAGTAGCTGGTTTTACTGAATCCTTTGGCGCAGGGGGATACGATTTCCTAATTATAAAATTGACTCCAGAAGGTGACCTTTCTTGGGCAAAGACTTTCGGCGGGACAGACTGGGATTACGGCTTTTCAGTCCAACAAACTTTTGATAGTGGATACATAGTAGCTGGTGAAACCAGGTCCTTTGCGACAGAAGGACACGATTTCATGGTTGTAAAATTAACTTCAACCGGTGATGTGTCTTGGGCAAAAACTTTTTTCTCAAACAGAATAGGAATATCCCGTCCTACTTCAGTGCAACAGATTTATGACAGTAGTTACATAGTAGTTGGTGTTACTACATCCTTTGGCGCCGGTAGTGGTGATTTTTTAATGTTGAAAATAGACCCCACTGGTAATATGGCTCAGGATTGTCCCTGGAGTGACGCATCTGTTGTGACTACCACTCCTACAATTAGTGTAAACTCTATTACAGAACAAGCAATTAACTGCTTACTATTAACTTCTTCACCAACGTTAACTGTTAATTTGCCTGCGATTCAGATAACTGATGTATGCGGTATGGCAGTGGAAGAAAACACAGAACTTATGAAAAATATCTTATTATGCTTTCCTAATCCGGCAACAGATTATATCACAATTAAATACTCAGTTGCTAAACAAAACAAGACAAAAGAACTCTTAATTCGAGATGTAGCTGGAAGAGAAGTTAAGAAATTTTATTTGTCTGACGACAAAGGCAAAATAACATGGAATGTAAAAAATAATGTAGGAAAAAATCTACCAAAAGGAATTTATTTCTGCACCCTAAAATCCGATAATACTCAGACTACAAAACTTATTGTAATAAGATAAACACAGTTTTTGAAGAAACCTTAACTGTCGCCGAACAAGAAAGGAGCGTTGCACTTGTTGGTTGAATTCAGTGACATAATTCATTTCCGTCAACTGACGGATTGGCTAAAATAAGGATTTCTGGTTCAGAGGATTCTGTTTCGAAGAATTCTGTGGAGAAGATTCTTTCCCGAAATACTGATAAGCAAGAGGAGTTGCTTCCCTTCCTCGCGGAGTTCGCTTTATGAATCCAAGTTGCAGTAAATAAGGCTCAAAAATCTCCTCTATTGTTTGAGGGTCCTCTGATATGGATGCGGCTATTGTTCCAAGTCCCACAGGACCACCCTGATATTTATCTATTATCGTGGTTAAAATTTGCTTGTCCATCTCATCAAGTCCCTGCTCGTCCACATCAAGCTGTGAAAGGGCATACTTGGTTATATCCAGATTTATTACTCCTTTTCCTTTAACCTGTGCGTAATCCCGAACGCGTTTAAGAAGTCGGTTTGCAATTCTTGGAGTTCCCCTTGAACGGCAAGCAAGTTCATTACCACTTTCATCATCAATAGAAGTGCCCAGAATTCTTGCAGAACGAAGTATTATTTCTTTAAGCTCCTCTGGGGAATAAAAATCAAGGCGGAATATCAGCTCAAATCTTGACCTGAGTGGAGATGATAAAAGCCCAGAACGAGTTGTAGCTCCTATCAATGTGAATGGATTTAGATTGAGCGAAACGACTCTTGCATTTGGACCCTGGTCAAGGAGCACCTCAATTTTAAATTCTTCCATCGCAGGGTAAAGATACTCTTCTACTGCTTTTCCGACCCTATGGATTTCGTCTATAAAAAAAGTATCCCGAGAGTCAAGCTTTGTCAGAATTCCTGCCAAGTCTCCCGGTCGCTCAATTACAGGACCTGAGATAATAGTTATATTTACTTCAAGCTCTCTTGAGATTATATATGCAAGGGTAGTTTTTCCAAGTCCGGGTGGTCCAAAGAAGAGAATGTGTGCAAGTGCCTCGCCTCGTCTCTTAGTGGCTTCCATAGAGACCTTAAGAATCTCCTTTACCTTTGATTGACCAACGAACTCGGAAAGATCGCGAGGTCTAAGAGTAAATTCAACTTCTTCTTCGCCTTTGAGTTTTTCGGGTGTAGTAATTCTCATTTTTTGTCCATTCCACAGGACTCTACGAGCGGGCACAGATTCTACTCGTGGAGTTTGTGACAAGGTTCTGTGAAATACATAGTGTAAATCTTAAACTATGTCAAGAAAAAATGCCTTCTTTCTACTTTTTCCTTGACAAATTTGTATTTTAATAGTAAATAGTATCTATGGAGGTGTAAAATGTATAAAATTATTTTTTCCCTTATGTTTTTCTCAGTGGTAGCTTATGGCGAGATTACTTTAGAAGAGGTAAGAGAAGCAATTAAAGAAAAAGGGGCTAACTGGACAGCAGGTAGTACGAGTGTATCAATATTGCCACCGGAGCAACAAAAATTCCTATGCGGTTTGCGTATAGAACCGCTACCTCCTGATGTTCCTATGTATGAGTCACCTAAAGGGATTCTCTATCCTGACTCTCTTGATTGGCGTTGCTACACTTATAACGGACATACTGATGCCAACTGGGTTACTCCTATTAGATATCAAGGAATATGTGGAGCTTGCTGGGCATTTGCCGTACTTGGAGTGGTTGAGGCAAAAATGAATGTATGTGGAGGAGTGCCAGACCCAACACAAAATTTGGCGGAACAGTATTTAGTTTCTACATGCTTTCCAAGTGGTACTTGTAAGGGTGGTACTTTTGGTAACACGTGTAATTTCGTTAAAAACTATGGAGTTCCAGATGAGGATTGTTTTCCATACGAAGGCGCAGGAGACTCTCTTGCTCACCAGATTCCTTGTAGTGACCGATGTTCAAATTGGGAGCAAAGGATAGTTAAGATTTCTAGCTATGGTGGTATCTCCAACTCAGTTAATTCTGTAAAAGGTGCATTAATGGATGGGCCTGTGGTTGGGGGATTAGACGTTTACGAAGATTTCCTGGTTTATACAGGTGGTATATACGAACGTACTTCAGGAGCTTATGAAAACGCCCATGCTATTATTATTATTGGATGGAACAATCGCCCCTATGGACACTGGATTTGCAAAAATAGCTGGAGCCCTTATTGGGGGGAAGACGGATATTTCCGGATAAAATGGGGTCAGTGCTCAATAAATGCTGGATCTGTTTACATTGGAACACCATCCGGGGCAGCTCCAAAGATAAGGTATGTCTCCACCGAAATATCCGAGGTTACAGGTGATTCTGATGGAGTCCTAAATCCGGGTGAACAGGTAGATTTAATTACCACTCTTGAGAATGTACCAGCGTATAAAACTGCTACTTCCGTAACAGGTATTTTGAGCACAACAAGCTCTAATGCAACAATGATTGACAATACAGGGAGCTATCCAGATATCCCAGGTGGCTCAACTGGTGCAAATTCAAGTAATAGGTTCAGGGTTACATTCTCTGAGACTCTTACTGTTGTGCCATTTACTTTGGGTGTTACTGCTACTTCTTATTTTACGGAATTAGAATTCTCGCTAAAAACCAGTTTTGACCAGGCTGGTTGGCCAGCTGGAATTGGACAGGTTCGTTCCTCTCCTCTGATTTTAGACTTAGACGGAGATGCACAAAATGAAGTGATATTTGGCACAGACGGTGGTGCAGTGTATGTTAAGAACATTTTAGGTGAGGATGAACCAGGATTCCCATTCCAGGCAACTGGAAAAATATGGGGCTCTGCGGCAGTGGGGGATGTAGATAATAATAACGAGTTAGAAATCGTAGTTGGCTCCTGGGAAGATACTGTTTACATAATAAAGAAAAACGGCACTATACTTACTCGTAAAGCATTGGGTGATAGAATTCTTGCCACTCCTGTGCTTAGCGACCTTGATGGAGATGGAGACCTGGAAATAATAGTAGGTGGGTATGATGGGTATTTATATGTATTTCATCATAATGGAGCAGACTATCCCGGATTCCCATATCTCCTTGCAAGTGGAGCAAAAGTCTTTTCTGGTGTCGCTGTCGGTTATATAGATGGTGATGCGGTTAAAGATATAGTTGTTGGATGCACCAACAAAAATGTTTATGCAGTTTCCTCAAACGGCTCTCCACTTTCTGGATGGCCATTTTTAGCTGGAGGAAGCATACAAGGAATACCATCAATCGTTGATTCAAGCAACCCAAAGATAGCAGTTGGCTCAAGCGACAAAAAGCTTTATCTCATAGATGCAGGAGGTAACGAGATATTTAATGTGCTGGCAAGCGGACAAATAAAAGGAAGTCCCTCATTCGTTGATTTAGATAGTAATGGAGAAGCTGAACTTGTTTTCGGCTCAAGTGATGGCAATGTATATGTGTATAAGGGAAAGAATCCTTTTCCGGGATGGCCCCAATCTGTTGGTGGTGGAATAGATGGGGAGTTGAGTTTCGCTGACCTAAACAATAATGGTTATCCTGAAATAATTGTTACTACAACAGGCGGCCATTTGTGGATTTATGATAAAAACGGCACACTGCTCAAATATTTCCCAATGTATAGTGAGGCAAGTACATTGACCCCACCCGCAATAGAAGATATAGATAAAGATGGAGACCTTGAAGTTGTATTTGGCAGTAACGCAGGAGTGCACATAATAGATATAAAATCACAGGGCAGTAATGATAATTGTTGGAATATGTATCGCTGTAATCCACACCGCACCGGCTACTATGGAGGTAAATTCGTTGCAATAGAAGAGGAGAAACCACTTCCGTTAGTATATTCTCTCTCGCATTCTTGCCCCAATCCACTTGACAGGAGGATAGCACAAATAGAATATACATTGAGCAAGCCATCTCCTGTCAGACTTTCTATTTACAATTCTGTGGGTCAGGAACTAACTACACTGGTAAGTGAACTTCAATCTTCGGGAGCAAAATCAGTGCAGTGGGATGCACACAAAGTCCCTTCAGGAACATACTTTTACAAATTAAGAGCAGGCGAGTTTGAGTGCACACGGAAAATAATAATCCTCAAATAGAAGTTCCTATTTGAATAAAATGAACCATAAAAGTCTGTGGAAATCTGTTTTATCTGTGAGAATCTGTGTGCTGTTTTAATTTTATCTCTTATCATCTCCTTTTACGATATTCTCCATTTCTCCTAAAATTTTTGTGTCTTTGTGGTTAAATCTTTTTACTTTTTCAGGTTTTTCTTTTCTCTGTGTTCTTTGCGCCTCTGCGGTGAAAAAAGAATACGAACCTTTAAATCCTTAAACTCTTGAACCCTTAAACTCTTAAACTCTTAAACCCTTGAACTCTTAAACCCTTAAACTCTTAAACTCTTTACGATTTCTTTACACTTTTTACTTGACAAAACGAAGATAAGAATTATTATAATACATAGGAGGTGCAATTATGGGTAAGGTAATTCTGGGCGGGTTGATAAGTTCTATAAGAGGAAGGGTAGGGGATAATATATTTTTTACTCGTAGGGGCAGGACTTATGTAAGGAAGAGAAATGAGGTGAGGGAGAATACGGCTACAGGGAAGCAGAAGGAGATTGGGGCGATTTTTAGTTATTTTAAGGGGGAGTGGAATAATCTAACAGAGATAGAGAAAGCTTTATGGGAAGAGTATGCCAAAGGGATAAGGATTATGAGTAGTGAAGTTAAGGCATCAGGTGGTATAATTCCGAGAAGGTCAGGGGTAATGGGAGGAGGTCAGGCATATTTAGGTATGAACGTGCTATTGAAGTGGAGTGGATTTGAAGAGGTGCGGAAACCCCCGATTTCAAAGAACAAACCTCCTCTACCGAAGACTGACATAGAACAATATGGAACATATTCCGGAGGGAAAATTAAGTTTAAAGTTCGGCTCTCTTATGAATATGATAGTCCGTGTGCCGTGCAAATTTGGGTTAAAGGAGCATGGAGAGGTAGTGCTTCTCATATTGCGATTGTTCCTCTGCCTATAATAGGGGTTTCTCCTATAGAAGTAACGATAGAAAAGGTGAGAAATAAGGGTAAGGAATTGTCCTTGAGGGAAATTGTGCCTCGTTCAGTTAGGATACAGATGAGGACTGTTGCTCAAAATGGACTTAAATCTATGCCTACTGCGGTTTATAGAATAAGAGTAGAGAAATAAATATCAACTCCTAAACTCCTAAACTCTTAAACTCCTAAACCCTTAAACTCTTCAACCCTTAAACCCTTTAACTCTTTAACCCTTTAACTCTTTAACCCTTTAACTCTTTAACCCTTAAACTCTTGAACCCTTCAACTCTTTAACCCTTCAACTCTTCAACCCTTCAACCCTTCAACTCTTAAACCCTTAAACCCTTGAACTCTTAAACTCTTAAACCCTTCAACTCTTCAACTCTTCAACTCCTAAACTCCTAAACTCCTAAACTCTTCAGCCCATTCTGTGCTTATCCTTACTATCTGTGTAAATCTGTGTGCGAATGTCTTTTCGTGCCTTCGTGATTGTTTTTCATCTTTAAATGAATCTGCAATCTTCTAACTTAATTATAAAGTTTTTCGTGTTTCTCCATACGGATCCTGTGGACAATATTTCGTGCTTTCGTGATAAATCTTCAAATCTGGAATCTTTCAATTTGTGTTCATCTGTGTTCATCTGTGGTTGCGGTTTTTTCTTGACTTTTTAGAAATAGGATGTATATTTAATTAAGATGAAGAGATGGGGATTTTTAATAGTGTTGGGAGCTTGCAGTTCGCAGAATCCTGTGGATTTGTATGGGCAGTGGGAGAATCCAGATAAAAGATTAACTGCTTATCCAAGCTATCTTGACTATGGTGGCTACAATAATGCGTGGACAATAGCAGTACGGGATACTATGGTGCATATTGTATGGGAACACAGAGATATTGGTCCTGGCGAGCTTTATTATATAAGGTCTATCAATTCTGGGAGTAGCTTTGAGCCGGATACACAGCTAACTACAAGGGATTCTCATTTTCCTTCGGTAGCAGTTTGTGATTCAATAGTCCATATAGTTTGGCAGGATGCGCGGGATGGTAACCCGGAGATATATTACAAGCGGTCAGTTGATGATGGTGAGACCTGGGGAGACGATGAGATGCTAACTAATGACCTTGCTGACTCAGAGTATCCTTCGGTAGCAGTTAGTGATTCAATAGTCCATATAGTTTGGCAGGATGATCGTTGGGGTAACTATGAGATATATTACAAGCGGTCAGTTGATAATGGTGAGACCTGGGGAGCCGATGAAAGGCTAACTAATGACTCTGCTTACTCATATTTTCCTTCAATGGCAGTTTGTGATTCAATAGTTCATATAGTTTGGTTTGATAAGCGTGATAACAACTATGAGATATATTACAATCGGTCAGTTGACAATGGAGAGACTTGGGGAGGCGATGAGAGGCGGACCGATGACCTTGCTGCCTCGTATTGTCCTTCGGTAGCAGTTAGTGATTCAATAGTTCATATAGTTTGGTATGATCATCGTGATGGCAACACGGAGATATATTATAAGCGGTCAGTTGATAATGGGATGCTTTGGTATTCAGATGAGAGGATAACTGATGACCTTGCTGCCTCATATAATCCTTCAATAGCAGTTTGTGATTCAATAGTTCATATAGTTTGGTATGATTGGCGGGATAACGACGAGGAGATATATTACAATCGGTCAGTCAATGATGGAGAGACTTGGGGGATAATAGATGAGAGGATAACTGATGCTGTCGGGAAGTCTCATTATGTTTCTGTAGCGTGTTGGGATTGTTCTTATGATTATGATGTTCATATAGCTTGGACAGATGAGCGGGATGGTGGCAACAACGAGGAGATATATTACAAGCGCCATAAATGTGAGGGTTCAAATGTGGAGGAGGATTACAGATTCAAGATTGCAGATTTAAGATTAGAGGTTTGTCCGAATCCTGTCGTCGGCTCTGCAATTATCAAATATCAGTTGCCAGTCAAAAGCAAGATTTCATTAAAGATTTACGATATAACTGGGAGGATAGTTAAAACATTGGTAAATGAAGAAAAGAAAGCTGGAAGTTATACTGTCAACTTTGACACACAAGGATTGACAACGGGCATCTATTTTGCGAAGCTTGTAGTAGGTGATTACAAGGAAATCAAGAAGCTAATTTTGATGAAGTAAACTTAACCGCTCATAAAGTCTGTCACAGACTCCACGAGCGACTAATCTTGAACCTTTAAACCTTTGAACCCTTAAACTCCTGAACTCCTCAACTCTTAAACTCTTCAACTCTTCAACCCTTGAACTCTTGAACTCTTGAACCTTTGAACCAATGAATCTGCAATCTTCTAACTTAATTATAAAGAGTTTTTCGTGTTTCTCCATACGGATCCTGTGGACAATATTTCGTGCTTTCGTGATAAATCTTCTAATCTCTTTCTCTTTCAATCTGTGTGTATCCGTGTTCATCTGTGGTTGCGGTTTTTTCTTGACTTTTTGGAAATAGGATGTATATTTAATAAGATGAAAAAATGGGGATTTTTGTTCGCAGAATCCTGTGGA
>JAGMCN010000048.1 GCA_023129235.1 Caldifarciminota bacterium
TCCCAATATATACAATTCATAAGCAATGTCAAGTGCGGAATATACTTTTCAAATACTCCCTGATATTTTTCGGGGTGGTCATAGTAATCCTGAAGCTTGAAGTCGGGGTTCGGGATTCGTGGTTCGGGGTTCGGTTCTACCATATGCTTTTCTTTAAAAACTACCCTGTAAATTACTTTATTGTTTTTCTCTATCTTGCTAATTTCATCGGGCTCAATTTCTCGGGTTGGCAGTAAATCAAGAATTTCCTGAGCACCTTTAGATACATTCCCATACCCAGCAAATCCACAAATTAAAGGAGTTAATGAGTTTGGGAGTCCCTCATCGTCAATTCTCTTGCCCACTTTGATTATCTCATCCTTTGCTTCTTTTAGCGTTTTGTATTGATGGGCTTTCTTAATATCAGAAAATGGGGTCTTAATTCCTTCGTATTGGAGTCTTTTTCCAAGAGCCCATAGGGCATCAATCATCCCGGCAAGTCCTGCGTATTTGCCAAAAAAGATAAGTCGCCTGCCTTTCTCATCTACTATCTTTTCATAATCTATAAGCTGGCATCCGAGCTCAAGCATTCGTCTCAGTATAGACATATTTTCTGCTTGTCCCTTAATTGTATGAGAGAAAAAGATATAAGTCTTACTTGGCTCAAAAAATTCAATAGGGATTTCTTTAATTGCAAAAATGATAGGACAAGAAGAAAGGTTTTCTTGAACATTTGCGCCAACTTCCAAATATTCACTGCCTGAGAAGACACGGATTTTGGAAGGTTGTAACTGAGTTGAAATTGAGTATTTTTCTTTGAGTTCTTGAACATCAGTTGGAGTTAATGGGACTCTCCGTTCCCACTCACTTTTATCTTCTCGCCGAATTCCTATGAGCATATTATAGCTGACAGTTTATGGTTAATAGCTGTTGCTATTCAAGTGATGATAGAAGTTCTCCCATAAGATATAAAGAGCCAGATGCTAATATAAGGTCGCGTGGACCTGCTTTTTCTCGTGCTTCCGTAAGTGCAGTTATTGGATTTTTTACAATCTTGGCTTTAACCCCGACTCGTTTAAAAATCTCAAGAAGTTCATTGGAGTCTGCTGAACGAGGAGACTGCAAAGGAGTTATAAAAGCATAATTTGTAATTGGTCCAAGAATCTTAATTAATCCTTCTTTGTCTTTATCTTTAAGCACTCCAAAAATAAGAATTAGATGTCTAAAATCAAATAACTCAACGATAGACCTTCTTAATACCCAAGCTGATGCTGTGTTGTGAGCTCCATCAAATACTACCCAGGGATTTTTATCAATAATTTCTAATCTGCCGTGAAAACTAACTTCAGAAACTCCCTTTTTAATGAGAGGACGAGGAATACCATAAACTTGAGCCGTATAAATCGCAGTAAGAGCATTTATCACCTGATGCCTCCCAATAAGAGGAAGTGAATATTCTTCACCGTCTATCTTAAATGTTGCTCCTTTAAGGTCGCATTTCAAATCTTCGCAAAACATATCTTCTCCGATTATCCAAAGCTTTGCTCCTTTAGACTTGCATACTTCTTTAATTACTTCCAATGCTTCTGGGGGTTGGGGTGCTGACACAACCTTCCCTCCTTCTCTTATTATCCCACATTTCTCACGAGCTATTGAGTCTAAAGTATTACCTAAAATATCAGTATGGTCAAAACTGATAGGTGTTATTACTGAAATCTCTGGATTTAACACATTTGTTGCATCAAGTCTTCCACCAAGTCCGACTTCAAAAATAGCACTATCTGTATTTTCTCTCGCAAAATATACAAATGCAATACTTGCAAGAATCTCAAAGGTTGAAAGCTTATCATTCATCAAGGGCTTTATCTCTTCAAGAATCTCAATAAATTTGGTTTCTGGAATAGACTCGTCATTTATTTTTATTCTCTCGCGAATGTTTATCAGATGTGGAGAAGTAAAAGCTCCTGTCTTTCCTGCGAGTCCAAATATCGAAGAAAGAATACGAGCTGTAGAGCCCTTTCCTTTGGTGCCTGCTACTAAAACTGGACGCTTAATCTGAGAATGAGGAGAACCAATTTTCTTAAGGAATTCATTTAACTTTGATAAGTCAAATCGGTACTTTGCTCCTCGTTCCCAATCCCTAAAACTATAAATAAATTCTACTGCCTCTTTGAAATCCATCTCACAAATATAAAAACTTAAAATTCGTGTTGCCTAATATCTTATTTTATAACAATTCTTTTTGCTCTATCAAGTTTTATCCTTCCAAGAGCTTCCGATTTTTCAGGATTTATTGCTATCATTTCTTCCGGAGTAAGACAATATACTCTTGAATCACCCGGGCTTGTCGTTATATCAATCACCTCTAACTTTAAATTTTTAAGTATTTTATCTGTCCTTGCATCGAAAAAGCTAATTATAGAATCTCTCAACACGGCACCATACTCGCCATTTCTTGAAAACCAAAGCCCCTTTCCGTTACTAATTTCTAAACTTTTCTCAATCCGATTAGTATTTCTTTTTATTACATAAAGATTAGCCCCAGTGAGACAGTAAAGTTTATCTCCTGATGGTCTAAATTTAAGTGCTCTTGGGAACCCCTTTATAGGAATACTTGTTATATAACTTCTGCTTTGTGTATCAAAAATATCTAAACAATTAGAGCGTCCAATATAAACTCTGAGTCCATATTCGCTAAGTGCAAAATTTAAAGGACTTTCTGATGGAATACGATGTTCTTCTTTGAAATCAGAGGTCCTGTAAATAGAAAAGCCCCCTTGGTCAAGAATCCATACCCGACCAAAGCAAAGCATAAATTGCATTGGCAACTCAGGAAGGGTAAGTACTCTTTCACTGGGAAGTTCCAATATCTCATTTCCTGTTAATACATAGAACTCATTTTCTTCCTTTATTATCTTTTTATAATCAACAGGAAGCCAGCTCCAAAATTCAAGTTTCCCATCATTTAACCAACATAAAGAATCTCCTGCTATCCAAACCGTGTCTTCTAAGAGAAAAATGTCTCGCAGATGTGGGAATGGCTCTACCCTTTCAACCACATTCTTCTTGAGATTAATTATATAAAACTTATCTTCTGCACCCACATAAGCCCGCATATTACTAAAATTCTCCTTTTTTGTGAACAATCCTTTTTGCTTCTCTTCTTTTGGAGCTTTCCCCTTACACGAGAGTAGACAGTAGAGAATAGACAGTAGGCAGGGAAGAAGAATCCAAAAAGCGTGATTCGTGTTGGTGGTTCGTGTCCGTGACAGTCTTTTATACGACCACGAACCACGGTCACGACCCACGATTTGATTTTTCATTTTTAATTTTTCATTCTTATATAAGTTCTATCATTTCTCTCACTGCTCTTTCTAATCCCACAAATATAGCCCTCCCAATAATTGAATGCCCTATATTAAGTTCCTCAATCTCAGGAATTTCTGCAACAGGCTTTACATTATGGTAGTTAAGTCCATGACCTGCATGAACCTTAAGCCTCAAAGACTTTGCAAGCTTAGCCGCATTCTTAAGCCGAGCCAATTCTATCTCTACCTCCTTCTCTATCTTAGCATCAGAGTATTTACCTGTATTTATCTCTATTGCATCTACCTCACACTCAGGAGCTCTTTTTATTAATTCCCCATCTGGCTCTATAAAAATAGTCGTCTTAATCCCTTCGGCTTTGAGTTCCCTAACTACATTTTTTATCGGCTCTATAAATTTCATGATATTCAATCCGCCTTCGGTTGTTATTTCTTCAACTTTCTCAGGAACAAGACAACAGGCACCCGGTTTCACTGACTTTATAAACTTCAGGATTTCCTCATTCAATGAAATCTCTACATTTAAGTGTGTCTTCAAAGTAGCATTAAGAAGCTCAACATCTCTCTCTTTTATATGTCTTCTGTCTTGCCTGAGATGAACCGTAATTCCGTAAGCTCCAGCAAGTTCGGCAAACACAGCCGCCTGAACAGGGTCAGGGAAGTCTATCTTTCTTGCTTCCCTAATTGTTGCAACATGGTCTATATTCACGCCCAATCTCATAATTCCTCCTATTCTATTAATACAAATTTCTTCACTGATTTTACTTTACCACTCTTTAATATACAAAAATATATTCCATTACTCAGGTTATCAATTTCGTACCACTTTTCATACTTCCCAGCTAATATTTCTCCCCCAACTAATTTTTTGATTTTCCTCCCTGCAATATCGTAAACACTTATATCTACATTACTTTTTTCACCTAAACTATAAACAATTTTTATTTCTCTACTTGCTAAGCTTGGATAAACACTAAATGACCATTTAAATTCTTGTGGAAAAATACTTATTCCTAAAGTATCTGCTTTTCCCTTAGCATATTTCATCTTGCAACTACCTGCGTTGCAATTCCCTCCATAACTTATATGAGAATAACCAGTTTTATCTATTACAAGTCCTGTATAACTTATTATTGATGCACGTTGTGCCATACAACTATCGATTTCCTCAATATACCACTTATTATTGCAACGCCAGGCATACATAAGAGAAATTGTATCTGAGTATCCGGGGTTTTGGGAACAAGAACTTCCTTTATATGTTATATGAGGATTATCATTTTCATCAAGACATAAAGAGCACCAAGTTCCACCACAATTAGTATCCACTCTCTCAATACACCATTCTGTATCTGTTTTCTCTGCATAGCTTAAATTGCTGTAGTTTCCATTTCCTGCTCCATAAGCAATACGAGGAATGTTATCAGAGTCAATTTTCATTGAAGTTCCCCCGCAACCTCCATTAGGTAAAGTATCCCAAGGATCTATTATTATCTCTTTAGCCCATCCGCTTTCCGTAAGCTTCGCATAGCCTAATTTTGCCTCATTCCTATCATGAGAAAAAGGACGAGCATAAGAGATATGAACAGTATCTCCTTTATCAAGACAGATACTAACATCATAACCTACTACATACTTAAATACTGAATCAATTATTTCGGTATTCCAAGAACCTTCATCCCAATAAGTATAGAGAACTACCCCTAAACTCTCATTTAACTGTGTTCCCCATGCAATATGAGGATAATCATTTTTATCTAATACAAGGGATGTTGCATCAACCCAGGGTCCCGGATAAGGATACTCCGCATGCCAGCCAGCACTATCTTTCCAAACATAACAAAGCCCATTTCTCCAGAAAGTTATATGAGGATAACCTTTTGAGTCAAGTGCAAGTGAAGGATATGCTCCTGGAGATTTGTCTTCTCCTTTTGAAATTGAGTCCTCTGCGGCTTCATAAATCCACCAGTCACTCACTGAATCCCATCTCGCATATACAATCTTGCTACCCCACCGATAAGCAAGATGTGGATTTCCAAGAGAATCAAGTGCAATCGCTGTCCCATAATGCCCACTTCCCCATTGTGTAGTATCTACAGTCATAATCTCCCATTCCCACGCTCCTGCATTTACCCAAATCCCTAATAATCCCATTACCAGAAATTTCTTTAGCATTTTTTTGAAATACTTACTTATTACCCATTATTATCCTGAATTTTATTAAATGCAAGCTAAAAATTGCCAAAAATCTGAGGTTTATGTGGTTAGACTTATAATTCTATAGCATATATGAGAAAAATGTTGACTTGAGCGTAATTTCGTGATAAAAAAAACAAATGACCGATGTTCTGGGAATTGATGAGGCAGGCAGAGGTCCTGTTATTGGGCCTCTTGTTATTTGTGGTGCTCTGTGCGAAGAAGCAAATTCAAAAAAGTTAAAAGACATAGGAGCAAAGGACTCAAAAATGCTCAGTCCTCGGCAAAGAGAAAACCTTGTTCCACTTATTAAGAATATTATCAAAGATTTTTGGCTGATAAAAATCCCACCTGCTTTACTTGACCAGGAAAGCTTAAATGAACTTGAAATAAAAGCCACGGCAAGTTTGATTAAGAGACTTAATCCACAAAAAGTTATTCTTGATACTCCTGTTCCAAGGAAAGGAATCAAGGGTTATCTTGAGAAAATAAAGAAACTGGTGCCGAACAGTGAAGTTAAGATAATTGGTGAGCCCCATGCAGATGTAACTTATCCTATAGTGAGTGCCGCCTCAATTTTAGCAAAAGTATCACGAGATGAAGAGATTCATAAACTGCACAAAAAATATGGTGACTTTGGCTCGGGCTATCCTGCTGACCCTAAAACCCAGAAATTTATTAAGAACTGGAACCTTTACCAAGAAATTGTGAGAAGAAAATGGGAAACTTGCAAGGAGGTATTAGTTGCTCCCGGTAAAGTCATAATTATCGGAGATGTTGATACTGGAAAGACTGAATTCTGCAAATTTCTTGTAAATTCGGGTTTAAAAAAAGGATATCGGGTGGGAGTGCTGGACCTTGATATTGGACAATCTCATATAGGACCGCCCGGAAGTCTGGGATTTGGTATAGCCACGAAAAGAATCAGGAAACTTTCTTCTATCAGAGCAACGATTATTCACCCTATGAATGCACTTTCGCCTGCTGGGATTTCTGAACGTATTTTAATTGGACTCAAGAGTCTAATCACAAAAATCCCTGAGGATATTAATTTTCTTGTGATTGACACGACAGGATATATACGCACAGAGGAAGCTATAAAATTAAAAATTCAGCTTATAGAACTTATAAATCCTAACCGCATTGTTCTTATTGAACACACAAAAGAACTTGATAAACTAACAAAAGAATTAGATGCAAATAAAGTATACAGGTTTCCTGTAGATTTAAAGACACGGAAGAAATCAATTGAAGCCAGAAAGAAATTTAGAGAAAAATCAACTTTGAAATATAATTCAACAGTTTAAAAGAATGTTATTATTTGGGATAGCCGAGATAACCTATATCCTTATTTACCGCATCAAACACATCTTCCTTGTTTTAGTATAATCACCAGCGGTAAGTGTGTAGAAGTAAATTCCACCGGAAACTGGATTGCCTGATTGGTCACGCCCATCCCAAATTACCTGCATGGACTGGTCATTGGTTAAGTTGGTGAATTCCCGAATGAGTCTTCCAGAGAGGTCGTGAATCGTTAATCGTAAATCGTTAATCGTTCGGTTTCCGTTTAACGAATAACGAATAACGGTCTTTTCCTTGAATGGATTCGGATAAACATCCAATTCCCAATTATTAGTCCCTAATTCCCAATTTCTTTCCTCTTCTACCTCAACAAGTGAATATTTTGCGTGAAAGATATCGTAACCTCCTCCTACAACCAGAGTCCATATAATATGAATATGATGTTGGTCATCAATTGTTAACGAGGGAAACATACTAAATGATGTGTCCATATAAGTAGGAGCACTCCAGTTTAGACCTCTATCTGTTGAATATTTGAGTCCTATTATCATTGTATCTTGAACAAGGGTTCCCCACACTACTGCAACAAATTCATCTTTGGCAGCAAGTTGGGGAACTAACCCATACATTCCCATCTCCACAAATACTTCCTGAATTAAGCAGACGGTATCTTCCCAGGTTGCTCCACAATTAGATGAACGTTTAAAATAGTACTTGTAGAGAGAATCTTGCCAAGGGCCTTGTACCCAACCAATATAAACGAAATCTCCTGATGAAGCTATAGAAGGAAAAAACGATAATAGTGTATCTGTTGTGAGTCTTACAGCTGGTTCCCAAGTTTCTCCAATAGGACGTCTATAATATATCTCACCTGATGAGTCATCTTTTATATCATGCCATACTAAATGGACTAAACTATCTGAAGGAGCTATTGGTGCGCAAGGAGGAAATGTACCCTCTGGACTACTAATACTTCTTGCTGTTGCCACTTCAACAGGTGGTTCCCATTCTAAACCATTATTACAGGAACGAATATAAACGAATTTATACAGAGAACCTTCTTTTTCTTTCCATACTATATGTACCAAGCTATCGCCAGTAGTCGCAATAGAGATAGCAGAAGGTGCCTCACCAACAGTACCGATTACAGTATCAGGTTCCCAATTTGCTCCTCCATCTGTTGAACGTGTATAATGAAGCTCAGACGTGCCGTATCCTATAATATGAACGATATCCTTGTTATTTGTGGCTATTGAGCTTTCACCTACATGATAAGAATCAAACAATATCCTTGTAGTATCTTCCCATATTGTGCCTCCATCTAATGAACGTCTATAATAAAGTTTACCGACAGAAGATTCACTCGGGCATTCCTTCCATATCGCATGAACTCTGTTTTTTGAATCTGTGGCGACTGAACGAGCAGTATAAGAAAAACTACAGGAAACCCCTGAAGTATTACTCAGATTAGTCCCGTCCTTATAGGTAACAGCCACTCCAGTAAAAATCACTCCCAATGCAAAATATTTATACCCTTTCATTTTACCTCCTTTTTATGTATAGTACCTCGTAATTCAAATTTGTCAAGTTTTTTGTGATTTTTGGGCTTAAAATTAAAGTTTGACATTTTGTAAAGAAGTATGTATTTATGCTTCAGAGGACTAAAATGCTATTATTTGGGACAGCTGGGATACCCATATCAACAACAGACAGAAGCACTGTAGCAGGGATTAAAAGAATAAAAGAGCTTGGACTTGGATGTATGGAGATGGAGTTTGTTAGAGGTGTCTATATGAAGAAAGAAAAAGCTTTTAAGGTAAAAGAAGTTGCAGAGTGTGAAGATGTAGGTCTAACGGTTCATGCACCTTATTTTATAAACTTGAGTTCAGCAGAACCGGAGAAAGTGAGTGCCTCAAAGCAACGGATTCTTAATTCAGCACGCATAGGAGCACTTGCAGGAGCAAGGTCAGTTACATTTCATCCTGCTTATTATATGGGAAAACCGAGTCAGGAAGTATATCAAAGGGTAAAAGAAGCACTATTAGAAATCACAGATACTTTAAAGGATGAGCATATCCAGATTGACATAAGACCTGAGACTACTGGGAAGGGTTCGCAGTTTGGAACCCTTGATGAGATTATTAACTTGTCACAGGAGATTCAAGGAGTAAAGTTATGCATAGATTTTTCTCATCTATACGCAAGAGATACAGGTAAGTGGAACTCTTATGCGGAATTTATGGATATTTTAAATAGAGTGGAAGCAGGACTTGGTTCTTCGGCTTTAAAAGATATGCATTTACATGTTTCAGGCATAGAATACACTCCAAAAGGCGAGAGGCGACATCTCGTAGTTCAGGATGCGGGAAATAAGTTTAATTACAAGGAACTAATGCATGCTCTGCGTGATAAAGGAGTAGGAGGATTTTTAATTTGCGAGTCCCCAAATCTTGAGGAGGATGCACTTCTTTTCAAGAAAGTTTACGAGGAAGTATGATGGTCTTATTGTCTTATAGTTTGATAGTCTTATTGTCCTATAGTCCGATAGAAAAGGATAGTCTTGCAAGACATTATTTAGAAGTAGGTAAAATTAAAAAAGCAGAAGAGATTGATTCAAAAGACACATTTTTGCTTGGTGAGGTTGCGTATTTTAATTATAAGTTTGAACAAGCTCTTGAACTTTATGGTAAAGTCTCAGCTGATTCAAAGGATGCAAATGATGCACTGTCTCGGATGATTCTTATTAAAGGAACTGATGAAAAGGAATTACAAGATTATGTTAATGCAGAACTTTTAGGAAGGGAAAAAAAGTTTAAAAAAGGAATTGAGATTTTAAGAAAACTGTGTGGAGAAAATGAGCAAGACAATCTCACTCCCACTGACTCTCTGTTTTTGGCAGAACAGAATGATTCTTTGAGCAGAATGACCGCGAGGGTCTCCCCCACTCCAACAGAAATTGCTTCTACAATTGCTCCGTGGGCTTCAATGCTTTTGATAGATTTCTTGCAGGAAATGGAAAGGCAGGAAGAAGCGTTAAAAGAATGTCAGAATTTTATAAAGAGATTTCCTGAGGATGATAAATTACCTCAAGTTAAATTGGAGATGGCAAGGATTTATGTAAATCTTGGGGAAAGAAAAGATGCCCAAGAGATATACAAAGCAATTTTGCTAAAGCACCCAATGTCCGCAGTTACTCCTATCGCGAGAGAGGAGTTGGAGAGTTTATAATAATTGCAGAGGATTCACACAGGGTTCATTCTTCTCGGAGCAAGCTATAGCTCTGGGGATAAGAAATGTCAGGAATTCCTTTAAGAAGAACACGAGGAAGAACAAATTGTACTCCCAAAGAGAAAAAATATTGGAGATTCGTTCCTTCTTCTTCAATAGGATAAGCTATCCCTGTATTCTCATCAATAGGATAAGTTACTCCTGTATATAAATATGGCGATGCATACGGAGCCCACCAAAACACTCCTAAACAAAAGTTCAATATAGAACTTTCTTTTTCTATTGTTTCGTCGTATATAGGTAAAACTTCGTTTGTTATTCCTCCGCCAATATTTCCTAATACTTGTAGTTTCCCAACAACAAGGGGGAATTGCACTGCACATACATTTTCTATCATCACAGAGGTAAAACCAAGTTCATCAGCACCAACAGCTTTTATGAGAGAAGCCGAGAAATGGTAAGTAATAGTCTCCTCATAAAAGATTTGAACTCCCCCCCTACAATTTAGATAAAAGGGAGAAATTATAGTATCTCTTGCTAATCTTGAAGGCATATTAATTACATTCCAAATATTAGAGAATCCCCATTGCACATAAAAGGGAGGTACGGAAGTTTGCATAGCTATTTTTAAATTTGTTCCACCTTTGTCAACATTGACATAGCTCATCAAACTATCGTGAGTAGCAACTCTATACTCTATTTGTCCATAAGGAGAAATCCCAAGCTCGGTAACCCAGGGTTGCCATTTCTCCCATTGTGCGAATAAACTGCAGGGGATTAACAAAAGAAGGAAGATTTTACTCTTCATAAAAGTAATATGCTTGAGAAAAAGTAGTCTGTCAAGAAAAAGTTGCGTTTCCATTGGTGGAAAATTCTTCTCTTGACTTTTGAGGAGTAGAGAGTATAAAGAAAGATAGGAGGAGAGAATTATGAAATTAATAAGTTCAAAAGATAAACAGGAAATAAAAAGGATGATTCCCCAGTTTTTAATAGGAGCAACGATAGGTTTTCTTATAATAATCATAATAGGAAGAAAAACTTGGGAACCACTTATTTTCCTGGGTGTAGCAGGAGTGTTGGTATTAATAGAGTGGATTATAAGATTCTTTAAAAAAGAAGTTAGCTACATAGGAATAATAATTTTTATGGTTTTCTTTATGGCGTTGTTCCTTTCTTCACAAAGCCGGAAACCCTGGGGAGAACCTATTTTATTGGGTTCGACTGGAGTATATTTCTTGATATTTACGCTGCTCTTATATAAAAGGACAAGGATGATTTATGCTACTCTGGGCAATGGGCTTTTGATAATAGCATTTTCCATACGGGCTATAGAGAGACTGATTATCCCGGAAGGAGAATTCTGGAGTTTACTAATTTTCCCTGCAGTAATTTTTATGCTCATTATGCAACAAATTGAGAAGAAAAAGAATCCAGAGAAAATGAAGAATTGGGGAGAAGCAACAAAGAAGGCATCATTCTTTGAGATTTTGTCGTTCAAACATATTCCAAAAATGAGATGATGATTTTATTTTATCTGATAGTTGGGAGGATTCTTATACCGATGGATATGAGTCAAATAGATCACTTGCGAGCTTATGGGATAGCTTATAATGCACTGGAGCTTGGAGTGAAAGTAGAATGGTTGCTTAATTACAGAGGAGGAGCTTTCTTGATGCAAGAAAGTCCAAAGATTGAAGAATTGTGTAAAGTGAGGGGTGTGAGTTATGAAATTATAGGAGAAGGAATGGTGCAATCTATATACTCCACCATAGAACAGGAAAATATGGAACAAGTGGAACTCACAGTAGCTCCGAAGATAGCTGTTTATGTGCCTCCTCATCAAGCTCCATGGGATGATGCAGTACGGCTTGCCCTTGAGTATGCAGAAATCCCTTATGATAAGATTTGGGATGAGGAAGTAGTTGGAGGAGTTTTGGCTGAATATGATTGGTTGCATTTGCATCATGAGGATTTCACAGGACAGTATGGTAAATTTTATGGAAGCTATGGAAATGTCCCGTGGTTTAGAAAACAAGTAGATATTAATGAACATACGGCAAAGAAGCTTGGGTTTAAAAAAGTATGGCAATTGAAACACGTGGTTGCTAACAAAATAGCCGAATATGTCAATCAAGGAGGATTTCTGTTTGCAATGTGCTCGGCGACCGAGACAATTGATATTGCTCTTGCGGCAAATGGGATGGATATAGTGCCATTGATTGATGGCAATGTGTATGACCTTGATTGTCAGGAGAAACTTGATTTTGGGAGGACATTTGCTTTTAAGGATTTTGAAGTGGACCTAAATCCGATGAGGTATAGGCATTCAAGCATCGATATGACTCAGGAAGTCCGCACTTTGGGACCTCGTGCGTATTTCAAGCTATTTAGTTTCTCTGCAAAGTATGACCCGATTCCAACGCTCCTTACTCAAAATCATACGAAAGCTATAGCTGAATTCTTAGGACAGACAACGGGCTTCAGGAAAGCCCTAATTAAAGATGATGTGGCAATATTGGGAGATATACCCGGGACTCAGGAAGTCAAATATATCTATGGGGATTACGGCAAGGGGTTTTTCACATTTTACGGAGGGCACGACCCGGAAGATTATGCACATCTTGTCGGAGACCCACCAACGAGACTTGAGCTTCATCCAAATTCTCCAGGGTATAGATTGATTTTGAATAATGTGCTTTTCCCAGCGGCAAAGTCAAAACGGCTAAAGACATAAAAATGATAGATTTAGAGAGTTCTACGAATGAAATAGAGATGTCTGCAAACGGATGGCAGATGTCTGCGAACGGATGGCAGATGTCTGCGAACGGATGGCAGATGTCTGCGAACGGATGGCAGATGTCTGCGAATGGATGGCAGATGTCTGCGAACGGATGGCAGATGTCTGCGAATGGATGGCAGAAACGACTCAGGGAAATGCTAAAGGGGGCTATATGATAGCAATTGGGATTCTTGTAAGCGGACAGGGAAGTAATTTGCAGGCGATTATAGATAATATAAAGAGTGGGAAGCTTGATGCCAAGCTCGGTTGTGTAATTTCTGATAAGCCAGATGCTTTTGCATTAAAGAGAGCTAAAGAATCAGGTGTGCCTGCTTATTATATTAATCCCGGGAGCCATAAGACTTATCTTGAGACTAAAAGAGAACTTGAGTATGTGAAATGTTTGCAGGAGCATAAAGTGGAGCTTATTTGTTTGGCTGGGTTTATGCGGATTCTGCATTCGGATTTCCTTCGGACATTCAAAGATAGAATAATAAATATTCATCCAGCATTGCTTCCTTCGTTTCCGGGACTTCACGCACAACGACAGGCATTTGAGTATGGAGTGAAAACAACCGGAGCAACAGTTCATTTTATTGATGAAGGAGTGGATACGGGACCCATAATAATTCAGAGAACTGTAGAAGTTGAGGATGCTGATACGGAAGAGGAGTTGGCGCAAAGGATTCTGAAAGTAGAGCATCAAATATACTCTGAAGCTATCCAATTATTTGCTGAAGGGAGATTAAAGAAAATAGGAAGGAAAGTAAAAATAACTACTTCTGATTGATTTTTATTACTTTTCCATCATTCTTGATTGATTCTTCGGCAAGTGTAAGATATTTAACCACACGGAGAGCTGTAACTCCATCAGTTTTAGGAGTTTTCCCGTTTTCGATACATTTACGGAAATGACTGATTTCCTCTTTGAGTGGCTCTGCATTTGAAAGGATAGGTATCGTAATGTCCCCTGTGCGATAGGATAATTGGAATTCTCCAAAACTTGAATGATTAAGAGACTTTACTCCTTTATCAAATATTTTCACTTTTTCAAATGGGTCTGTATCATTATAAACTATCATTTTTTGCGACCCTACAATTACGATGTCTCTCAACTTACTTGGGGCAAGCCAGGAGACTTGTATATTTACAAGAATATCTGAAGGAAATCTGAGAGTTACGAATGCTATATCTGGATTTTCTTTTATTATAGAGCCCTTTCCTACAGCTTGAATTGATATAGGTTCTTCGCCAAGCCAATAAAAGACTGTTCCCAGGTCATGTGAGGCAAGGTCCCATATAACAGAACCATCTCCACGATGAATTCCGAGATTTACACGAGTTGACGAAATATAATATATATCACCAATCTCTTTTGCGTCTAATATTTCTTTAATTTTTACAACAGCAGGAGCATATTCAAAGATATGGCCTACTGTAAGAGGTAACTTGTTCTTTTTCGCGAGTTCAACAAGCTCTTCACCTTCTTCAACTTGATTAACAAATGGTTTTTCAACGAAAGTAGCTTTTTTAGCAAGTAAGCTCTTTTTAACCAGTGAATAATGTGAAGGGAGAGAAGTAGCTATGAATACAGCCTGAATGGTTGGGTCATTAAATATTATATCACTGTCCTGAATAGTTTCTATTTCTGAGTATTTAGCAGTTAGACGCTCAAGATTATGTGGATTCAAATCACAGCAGTACTTCAGGTCCCATTTGTTGTCTTCATACAAAACTCTTATAATATTTGGTCCCCAATATCCACATCCTATGACTGCAGCTTTCATCATAAAGTCCTTATATTAAAGTGTATCCAATATATTTAGGGAAGTCAAGTTTTTATTTGAATTCTCACAAAAATTGCTTAATGCTTCAAATTTTATGTGGACACAGGAAGACACAAGATTTCCACAAATTGTAGGGATGTATTATAATACACCCTTTTCTTCTCTGCATTAATCTTGTGGTTTTAATTAAATGAAATAACCCCGACAGAGAATCTCAAAATAAAACTTGACTTTCAGGATAGATGAGAGTAAAATCTCCAACAAAAGGAGGTACTATGGATAAAGAAAAAATCGTAGAAGACAAGCCTGAAAAAAAAGAAAAGGCGGTTAAAGAAAAATCCGAAAAAGAAAAAAAGGCAGTGAAAGAGAAGCCAGTCGTTGAAAAAACTGTAGAAGATAAATCCAAGAAAGAAGAAAAAGCAGTTGAAGAAAAGCCGATTGTTGAGAAAACTGCCGAAGAGAAACTAGTGGAAGAAAAGGCAGTTGAAGAAAAAGTACCTGTTGATAAGAGCACAGAAGAGAAACCGGATAAAGAAGAAGTAAAGAAGAAGCCCGAGATAGAAGAAAAGATAGAAGAAGAAAAACCTGTAGTAGCGGAAGAAAAGGCGGTTGAAGAGAAACTACCTGTTGAGAAGAAAGAAGAATCCACTTCTGATAAGAACAAGAAAATAAGAACAATGTCCCTGAAAGAAGTGGACGATAAACTAAAATCGGTTGAGTCAATGATGGGTGGCTTTAACTCAAAATACGCCCAACATCTTTTGAGAAGAAAAGAGAAATTAACAAAGAGATAAAGTTAATTATACATTAACCCATCGGTCTTGAATCCTCAAGGACGAAGCTATAAATGGGTACAGATAAGAATTAACTACAAAGAACACAAAGGTTTAAGAGTTGAGGAGCTTAAGGAGTTAGGGGTTACATTTTGGTGTATGGGAGAAAGAGACGTTCGTATTCGTCTTGAGCAAACCTGTCAGTCATCCCTACTATGTAATTACTTGTTGTTCCGATCTCAAATGTTGTCATAATTGCCTTAAGTGCCGAGAATTTGATTAACCCACAGGCTCGGGTATGGCTAAATGTCCAAACATTCTTAGAGCAAACCTATCTGTCATTAAGGATAAGTAATCAACAACAGTTTGTATAACCGAAATTTTGTTTTTTTCGTCGTTACTATAAGTGCCCTTAATGAATTCATGCAACTTTTGTGTAGGGACAGGGTCTACAATATTCCAACAACCCCATTCGTTTTTGTTTTTAGAGTCTAATTCATTTCTTGCATGTTCAAAAATTTCTCTCATTATTCCTTTTGCCTTTTTCGCATAATCTCGAATCTTAGGATGCCCGTAAATATTCTTCATATTATAGCTGTAAAGTTCTTTTAACGCTTCTGAAATCTCATCTGAAAACCCAATTTTATCTTTTTGTTTCTCACTTTCATTAATCAAATCATTAACTAATGTATTTATAATAAAGCGATTATCAGAACCTAATACTTCAGTAATACTACTATTAGGATTAGGAAGTGGTTTTAGAACTAACTTAGCATCCTCAACATCACGACCTACATAGGCAATTCTATCTACCATTCGAACAACACATGCTTCTACTGTATAAGGTTTTTTGCCCCTATCTTTAATTGTAGATAAATTCAAATTTTCTTCTTTTCGCCTTGGAGAAATATATTGTTGTGTCTCTTCCCCCCAGTGGCATACTATACCGTCTCGAACTTCGTAAGTTAAATTCAAGCCGTGCTCCTCAGTAGATTGGCGCAAGGTAAGTTTGTCAACAACTCTTAACCCATGGATTTCATGTTGAAAAGAGAATTCTGGGTCCACTTTTTGAGCTAACTTTTCAATTATTCCCTCTCCTGCGTGACCAAAAGGTCCATGGCCAACATCATGACCAAGTGCAATTGCATAAGCCAAATCCGTGTTTAACTCTAACGCTCTCGCCACAGTTCTGCTAATTGATGCTACGAAAAGAGAATGGTCAACTCTTGTTGAAAGATGATCATGTTCGGGATTAAAAAACACCTGTGTTTTGTAGCGAAGTCGCCGAAATGCTGTTGAATAGAGAATGCGATGTGCGTCTCTTTCAAAGCAAGGGCGTATTGGATCTTCTTCTTCCTTTCTTACTCGACCTAAAGAACCGCTACTTTTTGTAGCTAACGGGTGTGTCAGTAATTCTTTCTCCTTGTTTTCAATTTTCTCTCTAATTGTTTTCTTCATAACAATTTTTCTCTCTCAGGTTAAAAGGGCTCTACCTAAGTCCTTCAAACAATGCTTGAGCTATAGTATCTTGAGGATGATGGGAAAGCCATTTTTCAAGTAAAAGAGCCGTGAGTGTATCCTGTCGTTCAGCTCTAAAAATAGATAACATCTTGCCTGTGATTGCTGGATTTTTAGCACAAATCTCAAGTATCTTATTTAAATTCACAGTATCATTTTTCGTATAGTAAATCTTAATTAGCCCTGCGTATCCTAAAGACTGGTCTTCACCCTCAATTGCATACCCGAAAGACTCCTCTGCCTTTTCTATTTCTCCTATCTCACGATAATATTCCCCGAGAGTATACCATCCGGCACTTCTATTCGACTCTTCAGCAAATTTACGAAAGTTCTGCTCTGCCTTCTCATTCTCTCCAATAGCTTTATAAAGATTCGCAAGTTGATAGTTGAATGGAAGAGCTCCCTCTGCCCTAAATAACTTACCAAATTCAAGCGCCTCTATAGTTTTGTGTATCTCTCCTTCTCCCCTATAAGCCATTCCAAGTGCAAAATAACCAGCGGCATAATTGGTTAAAAGCCGTTTCGTATTCTTATCTTTATATACCCTTGGGTCAAAGATAGCACGATATCTATAGACTTTATTTAAAAGTGAATCAGACTTCTCAATATTGAAACTTTGTGCTCCACTTCCTACTACCCGATAAGCAAGTCCTTCCATCTGCACATAAGGTCTGAACCCTTCCATATTACCTTCGGATACGGTTACCGCAAAATATACCGGTTTATCAGATTTATAATCTTTCAATATAAGGTCAGCAAATTCTTGATGAGGCAAGAAGTATTCCTCCGGAAGCCTTACCCACAATTCTCTTGGGATTCTTCTTGTGTAATAAGATGGAGGAATAATATCCATCTCATCAGGAAACTTGCTTCTGTATTTTTTGGGCAAAGCTTCTCTTTTTACAGGCATAAATATCTTTTTCTTGAATTTATATCCTCCATTTGTAGCGAGTATGTCTCTCACGGCAAAATCCTTTATAAGAAGCATCTTGTTGCGGTCAAACTTTCCATCTTTTATTATGGGCCAGGGTATAAGATTCTCAATTTCATAATCTGTAAACGATATTGGAACTCCCCGTTTTTTTAGCTGTTTCATATGCCAGTCTGTGTTTAATAATGATAAGTTCGCAACATTTACTGACGATTTTGTATTCTTTACTTCTTGAGAAAACCAGAGTGGGAATGTATCATTATCTCCATTCGTGAAAAGCGTTGCTCCATCATCAACCGAACTCAACATGTTAAAACCGTAATCATCGGCAATCCAATGTCCTCGCCGATTTGCGTGCGAATAGAAATTGCCCCAGAGTGGGACAAAAGCAAGTATTCCTAAAACTGGAGCTGCAAATCGCCACCATCGTTTAAGAATTGAAAGTAGTCCCCAAATCCCAAATCCAGCATATAATCCAAATAAAGAAAAAGCACTGCCAAAAAAGTAATGTCTCTCTCTCACCTCTGCTGGTCTGTGAAGTAGATTAGGGTCACTTGGC
>JAGMCN010000049.1 GCA_023129235.1 Caldifarciminota bacterium
AGACAAAATTTAGAGATGAAATTAGGCCGAGAGGTGGACTTTTCAGATTAAGGCAGTTTATTATGAAGGACTCTTATTCCTTTGATACAAATGATGAAATGTTTAGAAAGAGTTATGATTTACATCGGGAAGCTTATAATAATATATTTAAACGATGTGGACTGGATTTTATTACTGTAAAAGCATCGAGTGGTTTAATGGGAGGGAGTTTATCAGAGGAGTTTATGGTTTTTTCTGAAAGTGGGGAAGATGTAGTTATTGTTTGTGATAAATGTGGATACAAGGCAAATCGTGAGGTGGCAGTTTCTCATAACAACGGTTTAAATTTCCCAGATGAATCTCTTGCGAAAATCTATACTCCAGTAGAAGGGAGCGTAGAAGAGATTTCTAAATTTTTGGAGGTGCCGAAGAAAAGGCTTATGAAAAGTCTTCTTTATATGATAGATGAACAACCTGTATTTTTGCTTCTGGATGGAGAGCACGAGCTTAGTGATGAAAAGCTTGGAAAATTGGGAACTGCAAGAGCAGCTACTCCTGACGAAATTAAAACTATTGCAGGAGCATCTCCTGGTTACATAGGTCCTGTAGGGCTAAAAACAAAAGTCAAGAAATTTGCAGATACTTTCTTGAAATCCCAAAGTGGACTTATAACTGGTGCTAATGAGGATATGTATCATCTTAAAGGAGTAAATCTTGAGAGAGATTTAAAGATAGATGAGTATGTGGATTTAAGACTTGTAAATGATGGGGATGAATGTGAGAATTGTGGAGCTCCTCTTAAAGTTAAACGAACTATTGAGATAGGACATATCTTTAATCTTGGGACTAAGTATTCATCTTCAATGGGAGCTTTTTTCTTAAATAAAAACGGAGAGAGAAGACCAATTGTTATGGGAAGTTATGGTACATCACCCGAAAGAATAATGATGAGTATAATTGAGACCCATCATGACGAGGATGGAATAATATGGCCACTGGAGATAGCTCCTTATAAAGTGCTCATAATTCCGTTAAACATTGAGAATCCTGAGGTAAAAGATACTGCAGAAACTATCTGGTCTGACCTTAATGAAAAAACTGAAACACTTATGGATGATAGAAACGAAAGTGTAGGAGTTAAGTTTAAAGATGCTTCACTGATAGGAATACCATTGCAAATCATAGTTGGGGAGCGTTCACTTAAAACAGGAAAAGTTGAAATAAAAAGTAGAGATGGTAAGCTCTCTAAAGTAGTTAAAAAAGAGAATGCATCAAAAGAAGTAATGAAAATCGTGAATCGTGAGTCGTGAATAGTGTGATGAGAAGAAAGAACTATTTGCGATTTGCGAATAACGATTAACGAATTAGATGGCTATATTAGATGCTATTACGCAAATGGCTGAGTCTCGTGGGCTCTCAAAAGAGTTCATAGTTGAAGTTATCAAAGAAACTCTTGTTACAGTGGCAAAAAATGATTTCGGAGAAGATGCACAAGTAGATGTCTTTTTAGCAGAGAGTGATGGAGCCATTAAAGCATTTCTTGTGAAGAAAGCAGTAAAGAAAGTAACTAATTCAGTGTCCGAAATATCTATTACGGATGCACAAAAATTAGGCAAGGACTATAAATTAAAAGATGAAATACGTGTTGAATTTCCATTCGGAAAACTTACCAGGAATTCAATCATATTGGCTAAAGGTTTGCTCCAACAGAAGATAAGAGAGAAGGAAAAAGAAAAAGTCCAGCAGAAATATCTCACAAAGGTAGGTGAAATAGGAATCGGTACAGTGCAAAAAATAGATAGACGCGAGATTGTCGTGAAATTGAAAGATGCTGAAGGTGTTATTCCCTTAAGAGAGCGAATCCCTGAGGAAAAGTATTATCAAGGAGATAATATCAAAGCATATATTCTCGGAGTAACTCCAGGTGGAAGAGTACTTCTTTCTCGAACTCACCCGGAGTTCTTGAGAAAATTATTCGCTCAGGAAGTACCTGAGATTCAAGAAAATATTGTTGAGATAAAATTAGTCGCAAGAATCCCAGGTATCCGAGCTAAAATAGCTGTATTATCTACCAATCCTAAAGTAGATCCTGTTGGTGCTTGTGTTGGCACGGGAGGTTCAAGAATCAGAGCTGTTGTTAGAGAATTGAATAATGAAAGAATTGATGTGATTCAGTACTCACAAGAGCCAATTGTTCTTGTATCACGTGCTCTCTCAGGTGTTAACATTTTACACGAAGATATTAATCTTGACGATGGTAGAATCTCTATTGTAGTAAAAAGTGAGGAATTACCAAAAGCAATAGGAAAAAACGGTCAAAATGCCATGCTTGCATCTAAACTCCTGTCACTTAGAATTGATATAATCTCTGAAACTGAATTTAAGAGTAAGGGTATTGCTTTAGTCCCAGAAATCCCAAAATCTATTAAGGAAATACTCATTGCACACGGGTTCCTTACGACAGCTGATATACTTAATAAAGGGACCTCTGAACTTCTCAAGCTTCCCGGAATAGGCGAAAAAAGAGCAACGAAGATATTTGAGATTGCTAAGAAATTTACAGAATAATGAAACGAATACATCAAGTTGCAAAAGAATTAGGACTATCAAGTACAGCATTGCTTAAACTTCTAAAGAAGCTGGGATTTGAGCTTAGAGGTTATATGACTCCTATTTCATCCAGTATGATACAAGCTTGCAAAGAACAACTTCAAAAGAATGTGAAAGATATGAAGCTCCAGGAACTTGAAAAAAGAAAAATAAGAGCTAAATTCCAAACTTCTCGCGAACGAGATGAGAAACAGGCAAGAGAAAAGGAAAGAGCTGAGAAAAAACTTCGCGAAACAATGACTAAAATTGAGATGGGAAAACGGACTAAAAAATATAAAAAAGAAATAAAAACTGTAGAAGAAAAACAGGAGAAAAAATTAATCCTATCAGAACTTACCAGTGTAAGAGAACTGGCACACTTTCTTCAGACAGACCCTGTTGAACTTATTTCAAGATGCCTAAAGTTGGGACTTATGGTTACTATTAACCACCGACTTGACTTTGAGACTGCCGCTACCATAGCTGCTGAATATGGCTATGAGGCAGAACTTGCATCAGTCTATAATGCAGAAGAAGAGATTTCATCTACAGAAGGGGAACCTCGCTTCCCAGTTGTTACGATTATGGGACACGTGGACCATGGAAAAACTGCTCTCCTTGATTATATTAGACATACTAATGTAGTTGAACAAGAAGCAGGTAAAATAACTCAACATATAGGTGCTTATAAAGTTAAAGTTGGAGATAATAATTATATAACTTTTATAGATACTCCAGGGCATCATGCTTTTACAGCTATGAGGACGCGGGGGGCTAAGATAACGGATATTGTCGTCCTCGTTATCTCTGCTGATGAAGGTATAAAAGCTCAAACCATTGAATCCTTAAATCATGCACGAGATGCTGACGTCACTATCATCCTTGCTATCAATAAAATTGACCTCCCTACTTCTGATGCAGAAAAAGTTGAAACGGAACTCCTGAAACATAATATAATTCCAGAAAAACATGGCGGTAATATCCTTTGTTATCCAGTGTCTGCAAAAACTGGTCAGGGAATTCCTGAACTATTAGAAGGTATTCTTATGCAAGCAGAATTACTGGAACTTCGCTCAACTCGTAATACTCCTGCTAAAGGCGTAATCGTAGAGTCAAAGTTAGATAGAGGCAAAGGGCCTGTTGCTACTGTCATTGTTCAACAAGGAACTTTAAAACTCGGTGACCCACTCATTGCTGGGAATGTTTCCGGTAAGGTCCGTGCTCTCCATAATGAATGGGGGAAGAATAAATCCAGGGCTTATCCATCAGACCCCATTCAGATTGTGGGCTTTGATGACCTGCCGGAAGTAGGAGACACTTTTAAAGTAATTCAAGATACTGCTCTCGCACGCGAAATCTCAAAAAAACGAAAAGAGTCAATTCGTGGAGAACTTGAGCGATTTAGACGCGCACCTACTTTAGAGACTATCCAACAAAAACTTGAAACTGGTGAAGTAACCCTGCTAAAGCTTATTATAAAGGGAGATGTTGTTGGCTCCACTGAAGCTCTTGCTGATTCAGTTGAGCATCTAGTTCAGGAGGAAATAAAAGTCCAGGTTATCCATCGTGCAGCGGGGGAAGTTAACGAATCAGATGTTCTGCTTGCCGCAGCTTCTAATGCAATAATAATAGCGTTCAGTACTATCGCAAATACAACCGTATCTAACCTTGCACGCGAAAAAGGTGTAGAAATTAGAACTTATAGTATCATTTATGAAGCGATAGATGATGTGAAACTTGCTCTAAAAGGACTTTTGCCACCAAAATACGAGGAATATGAAATAGGTCGTGCTGAAATTAAACAAATGTTTAAAATAACAGGTGTCGGATTTATTGCTGGATGCCAAGTCCTGCAAGGAAAAATAGTGAGGGGAGAAAAAATAAGAGTAAAAAGAGATGGGCAAATAGTGTATGAAGGAACCATTGAATCACTGAAACGATTGAAAGATTCTGTTAAGGAAGTAACAGAAGGTCTTGAATGCGGAATTGGATTTAAAGAATCTGTAAAACTTGAGAAAGAAGATATAATTGAATGCTATGAGATAAAAAAACTCTCTAACGATTAACGATTATGTTCTTAAATGCTGTAGCTATTGGACTTGGGTTCTTCACACCAGTTGGAAATTTATCTACTGTGTGTCCAACTGGCAAAGAAATTCGTATGGTTTATGAATTTCCTATATTTCATAGATTAGAAATAACTAATTTTAAGTTGCTTAACTTTACCAAAGAGGATTTCAGGATAAATGTCTTCCAGATAACAGAAGGAACAAAGTTTAAGGTGTATAAAAAAGTTCATCTAAACTTGGGATTCGGAGGATACTATATTAGAAAGACATCCGGTAGTGGATTTGAGTCAAACTATGGAACTTGCTCGTATCTCGGATTCCATATTCCTATTGAATTCGGGTCAAAAGACTCTGAATTTCTAATCCCAGAAATCTCCTACTACTCCATTCCAAAAGGCATCTCTCTTACTTTAAACATTGGGATAAACTTATGAATAAATCTTTTTTCGCAGAATCCTGTGGACCTGTATTCTGTATTCTTTGTTCTTTGTTCTGTTTCCTGTTATCCGGTTGTGGCTACGACCCCTTACTTGAGCGCACTGGAACTAATTACTTCCCATTTGCACAAGAAAACACCTGGGTTTATCTCCAGACTTGTTCTCAGGATACAGTTACTCTTAAAGTTATGGGCACTGAGCCGCTCCTTCAAAGAGAAGCCTGGGTACTTGAATATAATGGCTGTCCAGAATACTGGTGGGAGTCCGCACAAGAGATTGACAAATTTTATTGTGAGACCATTTTTGTAGATGGAGAAGAAGACACGCTTATGACTTGCTGGCTTCCCTGGCTCCAATTCCCTTTTGTTCTCAACGAGAAAAAAAACTATAAATTTGAACAAAGAACATTCTTATTAGAAGATACTATACTCACTACCATACAAGTTGATTATGAGGTTGTTGCTCTAAGGTCTTATGAGACTGTTGGGTTAAAATCCAACGATTACGAAGTCAAAATTAAGCTAACAAAAAGTAGGAAATCTCAAAACTTCGGCTCTTACGATTCCTCTACTATTTATTACGAGTGGTATCGTCAAAATGTAGGTCTGACAGAACGAACATTCAACGACACCAACGAAAAACTCTTAAGCTATTCCCTCCATTAAATCTGTAATCTGCAATCTCTACCTCTCTTTGCTCCCAACTCTCAACTCCTGCCAAGAATAAATGGTGAAATCTTTTTTTCTTGACAAATAAAGTAAATAGTTTATGTATTAACATAAAGGAGGATTAGAGAGAAAGTAAAGGTATGAATGAATATCTTCCTGTTTTTAATTTCTACATTTAATTTTGAGCCTTCCCTTAACCTCACTCAAAGTTTAGATATATCTTGGGACCGCAAACTCATCACTTATTATAAACTCAAAGATGGAGTTGTTGTAGATGTAGATGTTCAATCTTTTTCCTCGTTTCAAGATTACTTGACACAATTAACTCTCAAATATTATTACACAAGAGAATTTGCAGGAAGTTCGACAACAAGCTCTGGACAAGGATTAGTTCCTGTTATAAAATTCCCTATTAAATTCCCTGCTCCAATTGCAGGAATAATAGGTCAAGGAGGAAACCTTGATGTCTCGGGAAGTCAACGAATTGAGTTTAGTGGAAGACAAGGCTAAAAAACTTTGACCTTAAATCAAAAGAATATTCGAATGAATCTTGGTTTCCTAATCTTGGAATGGAACAACAACTCAAGGTCAATCTTAAAGGTACCATTGGTGAGAAAATCAATGTTTTTATTGACCATGATTCAGAGCGTGAATTTGACCTTGATAATACCATAAAACTTGAATATAAAGGAAATGAAGATGAAATAGTTCAGTCAATAAAAGCTGGAAATACGGAACTTTCACTTCCGGGAATGGTATTGATAGGAGGAACGACTTCTCATAAGGGACTTTTTGGATTAAAATGCGAATCCAAAATAGGTCCTGTTAACATAACTACAATTCTATCAAGAGAGGAAGCTGAAAACCAATCAAAAAACTGGAAAGGTGGAGGAATAACTGAAAGAGAAATAATGATAGAAGATAGAGATTTTGCAAAAGCAAGATTCTTTTTGTTAGTTCCTCCGGAATATGTTCACTCTCTTACAAACCCGCATAATATATACTCAGGAAACCCGTCCCTATTGCCCAAAGAAGTGGATGATTTCCATCTTTATCTGGATGAATTTGGAAGCGGGAGTGATGACAAGCCAGGAAAAGCATTTGATATCCCGAATAAGAGACTGGCAGGATTCAGTAGATACGGAGCCGGGATATTTTATAGAGAAATTTGAAGAAGAATTCTTTTATCTTAATACCACAGGGATTAGCGATACTTTCAGGTTTCCAGTTTTAGAATTAAACTATAGTTTGTCAGATGATGACTTACTGGCGGTCCGCTGGTCAGGGATAGATTGGAACGGAAATACGATAAAGATAGGAGAATCCGAAACAGATTCACTTAAGAATCTTCAAATAATAAAACGAGTGAGAACAAGTGGAGCTACAGATACTTCCTATGTCTCCTGGTGGTATGAGCTAAAAAATATTTATTCTATCGGTGGTGCAGATATTTCAAAAATTAACATCAAGGTCTTTAAACACAACGATGGAAGTGGTGAAGATTTTGAATTCCCACGTCTGGATACTAACATTACATATCGTGAATTGTTAGGGTTATATACATCAAAAGGAGAGCTTGTGGAAGGTGTTTTAGATACTACGCGGCGCGGGACTATTCAATTTCCATCTGCCTATCCTTTTCTTGAGAATTCTCTGGAGATGGAGCCTGACTCAGTATATAATGTCCCAAAGTTTTCATCAGATCCTCGTCCAAAATATTATATTTGGGTGCAATATGAAGGTGTGAAAACAGAATACTCACTTGGAATGCTCAGCATTATAGAGGGAAGTGAAGTTGTAACAATCAATGGTGAGAAAATGATAAAAGGTAAACATTACACGATAGACTATGAATGGGGAACAATAAAATTTCTTACTCCTGAGGCAGAGAAGGAAAATGCAAATATTCAGGTCAATTTTCAATATATCCCTATTTTTCAACCTACAGCTAAAAATTTAATAGGTGTGCGAGGAGAGTCAAAAATTGGAGAGTTGGGGCAAGTATCAAGTGCTTTCCTGTATTATTCAACATCCTCATTGGACTTTCGTCCGCGGCTTGGGACCGAACCGAGAAAGATAATACTTGGGGAAATAGCAACCAATATTACTACAAATGCAGGATTTCTCACTCGGTTGGTTGATAATTTTCCGTTAGTTGATACAGATGTAGCATCAAGTTTTAGTATTCAAGGGAATGCAGGATTTTCAATTCCTAACCCAAACACAAGAGGAGAGGTATATCTTGATGATATGGAGGGGGCGAAGTCAACCACTTCACTTGGACTCTCAAGAGGAAACTGGCACTATGGAAGTGTTCCGCAGGGCAAGCAAGTAGATGAATTTGCACAAATTCAATGGTATAATCCACGAAATGGCACCCCAGCGTACGAACTTTACCCGAATCTCCCGGAACATAAAAGAACTGATAAGAAAACTGTTTTAAAGCTTGCACTTCCTTCTGATGATGACTGGAGATACCCATCTGCTGGAGCGACAAGTTACTGGACGAGTCTTCTTGCAGGGGTTTCTACTCGGGGGATGGATTTCTCGGAAGATGAATTCCTTGAAGTATGGGTGCGAGGAGAGAATGGTATATTGCATATTGATATTGGAACAAATATTTCTGAGGACCATATCAGAAAAGATGGTAGAGGTAATGTTCATCCTCCTAATGATACATTAGATACAGAGGATAAAAGTGAGAATGATGAATTAGCTTCAGATGAAGATATAGGACTTGATGGAATAGATGATGGTTTTAATGAGAAAGGGGAGAAAAATCCTGATGGAACGACTCCGGGAGACGATGGTAATGATAATTATTACTATGACCCCAGTAATCCAGATGATTATTCAAAAATAAATGG
>JAGMCN010000005.1 GCA_023129235.1 Caldifarciminota bacterium
TCAAATATTATTGGAGAATTAAATATATTTGAAGCCATTAGAAGGGCAAAGATTAATCCATGGATACAGATTGCTGGTTCATCAGAGGAATATGGAATGGTTCACTCCGATGAGGTTCCTATTAAGGAGACAAATCCATTAAGACCGCTGAGTCCTTATGGGGTAAGTAAGGTTGCGCAGGATCTGCTAGCTTACCAGTACTATATGAGTTACAAACTTAACGTTGTAAGAACTAGGGCTTTCAATCATTCGGGACCCCGAAGGGGAAATGTTTTTGTTTGTTCGGAGTTTGCAAAGCAGATAGCAGAAATAGAAAAAGGGAAAAGAGAACCTGTAATCCTTGTTGGGAATCTTGATGCTCAACGAGATTTTACAGATGTTCGTGATATAGTAAAAGCCTATTGGTTGGGATTAGATAAATGCAAGCCCGGTGAAGTTTATAATATCTGTTCAGGTAAAGCATATAAAATTAGCGAGGTGTTGGATATACTAATTAGTTTATCAAAGGTAAAAATAGAGATAAAAGAGGATCCTTCAAAGATGAGACCTTCAGATGTTCCATATCTTGGCGGGGACAGCACTAAGTTTAGAGATGCAACTGGATGGAAGCCAGAGATTCCTTTTGAGAGAACATTAAAAGACTTGTTGAATTATTGGCGAGAATGGGGAAAAAGGGGAACAGAGGAGAGATATGCATAAAGAAATTATACCTAAAGAAATTTGGTGTCCTGATTTATTAATACAAAGTGATGGTTACACTCTGTCAAAAGTAGAGTGGGAAAGATACCATAATTTTAAGCCTTCTCTTTTTCAGCGTATCTTTTGGGTAATATATCCAACATTGACAAGTGTTAAATGGCAAAGGTATAAAGATATTAGTATTGAGGAATTTAGCAGATGAGCAGAAATGCAATAGTAACAATATCAGAGCAGATAAAAAAAGATATAGCAAATTATTCGGCTTGGAAACAAGCAGGGTTTCCTAAACAGTGGAGATAGAACATGAGTGATACAGATACAATACAGATAACACAGAATGACAAAGGATTTAAGCTGAATTTTACAGTAAAGGATAGTGATGGGAATATAGTAGTTTTAACAGATATGTCAATAGAATTGCAGGTTGCAGAGAAGGTTACTTTTACGGAGAAGTTTAAGGGGGCTTGTGCGATAGTAAGTGAAACAGCAGGAACTTGCTCTTATGAAGTACAAGCAACAAATTTTAATGAGGTAAAGAATTATTACGGGATTTTGCAGTTAACAAAGAATGAAGAGGTTGTATCAACGCGGCGTTTTGACATCGAAATTGTAAAGGAATTAGCGTAGATAATGGAAAATTGGCAAAAAGAATTACTTGATAAAGCAGAGGAGGTTGTAAAACATGGCTGGGGCAGGGTGGAATTTATAGTTACGAAAAACGGGAGAAGGAAGCAGTATAGTAAAACGATTACAGATGTAGAAGATGAAGAACCTTTGCGAAAATCAAGAAATATGATATAGTTAAATTAGTTCTTTGGAAATTTTGAAGTTGTAAGCCTTAAATCGAAGAAGATAGGGGCTATGAGTAGAAATACTTGTAGCCCCTTTTTGTATAGAGAATAAAACAAGGAGGAAAAAAAGATGAGTAAAGTATTAAAAGAGTATTTGGGAACAGTAGAGGATAAGTTAGATAAAGAGGGAACATTTGTAGTGGCAATCAGCACGGAAGATAAGGATAGAAGCGATGAAGTATTGCGAGCAAATGGATTTGAGTTGGGGAATTACAGGAAGAATCCTGTTGTATTGTGGGCACATAATTATGGTGAGCCGCCAATTGCAAAAGCATTATGGGTAAAGGCAGTTGCGAATAAGTTAAAAGCGAAGTTGAAGTTTGCACAGACACAATTTGCGCAGGAAATAAAAATGCTTTACGAAGAAGGATTTTTGAGAGCATGGAGTGTAGGATTTATGCCAAAGAAATGGAAAGATGGAGAGGAAGGAGAGGATGTAAGAAGGGAATATACAAAGGTGGAATTATTGGAGTTCTCAGCAGTACCTGTGCCTTGCAATCCAATGGCGTTGAGTGAGGCAATAAAGATGGTTAAAGATGTGAAGTTAAAAGAGACATTAGAAAAAGAAGTTAAGGAACAGAAGCCAGAAGAGACAGATGAGACGATTAGAATACCTGTGGAAGGGGAAGAAGGGAAACATGAGGATCATAAGATAAGAACTATTACAATCAGCAAGAAACAAGGGATTAAGGCATTATATTGTGTGGATTGTAAGAAGGTTATTACTTATCTATTTGATAAGAGTTGTAAAAATGCTCCAGATAAATGTGATTGGACAATGGAAGATGCAAAGGAATGGATGAAAGAGCATAGTGGCAAGGTTAATGATGTTGTGGTTGAGGAGATTAAGGAAACAATAGACAACATGAGTGATGAGGATTGGAAAGCATTAGAGGAAAGAATTGAAGGATATTTGGAAACAGGAGAGGTTGAGAAGGCAAAATACAAATGCAGTTGTATAGATTGTGGTTGGGAAACGGAAACAGATAAGCATTGCAAGGATATTAAGTGTGATAAGTGTGGTGGAACAATGAGACGTGTAGATCGTCCGGGCCCGGGAGAAGAAACTGTAGATGGTGATAAAGAAAAGGGAATTTGTGGCGACAAAGGGCTATCATTAGCAGATGAGGATAGAGATTGGGATGCAACGAAAGCAGAGAAAAGTGTGAGAGATTGGGCGAGTACAGATGATGAGATTGATTGGAAGAAATACAAGAAAGCATTTGTATGGAGAGATGAGGAAAATGCAGAGAA
>JAGMCN010000050.1 GCA_023129235.1 Caldifarciminota bacterium
GGGGAATTATCAATAGAGGAGGAGAACAAGCGGCTCAGCATTCACAGGCATTACAGGCTATGTTTATGCATATTCCAGGACTCAAAGTAGTTATGCCGAGCAATCCTTTTGATGTTAAGGGTTTACTCATCAGTGCTATCTACGATGACAATCCTGTTGTTTTTATTGATGACCGCTGGTTATATAAAATCGTCGGAGATGTTCCAGAAGAGATATACACAGTGCCGATAGGTAAAGGTGCTATCAGAAAAAAGGGTAAAGATATTACTATCGTTGCCACGGGATGGATGGTTCAAAAAGCAATTGAATCTGGGAGTATTCTTCAAAAAGATGGAATTGATGTAGAAATTATTGATGTTCGAACTCTTAAGCCCTTGGATAAAACTCTTATATTTAAGTCTGTGAAAAAGACAGGCAGATTGGTTGTTGCTGATGCTGGTTGGAGAACCTGTGGGGTAGCAGGTGAGATTTCTGCCTTAGTTACTGAAAATATCTTTGAAACGCTTAAAGCACCTATCAAGAGAATAGCTTTGCCTGATACTCCAGCACCAATGTCCTCTGTATTGGAGCAAGCTTATTATCCGGATGCCGATGACATTGTCACGACTGTAAAAAATTTATTCAAGTAACATTTGAAAACATAGGAGGAGAGAAAATGACATATAGAGTACCATTTGTGGAACCTGGCAAGCATTATCTTAATCTAAAAGATAAAATTGATACTACCATCACGGATGTTTTTGCTAAAGGTGATTTGGTAATGAGAAAACAGTTGAGGGACTTTGAAGAGCATTTAGCCACATTTGTCGGCACCAAATATGCGATAGGATTGAATAGTGGATACCACGCTCTCCACTTATCTTTATTTGCTGCTGGTATTAGTTCTGGCGATGAGGTAATAACTGTAGCTCATACTTTTGTTGCTACTATATCTGCGATTGTGCATTGTGGTGCTGTGCCTGTCCTAATTGATGTTGACAAAGATTATAATATGGCTATGGATAAAATAGAACCTGCTATCACTTCAAAAACTAAAGCTATCATACCGGTTCACCTGAATGGTCGTCTATGTAATATGGATAAGTTAATGACAATTGCAGAGAAATATAATCTTATGGTAATTGAGGATGCAGCACAATCACTGGGAGGGAAATATAATGGAAAATCAGCTGGCTCGTTTGGATTAGCAGGGTGTTTTAGTCACTATCCATTTAAAATATTAGGTGGTTTTGGAGATGGTGGAGCTTTGACTACGAATGACCCTGAAATAGCCAGAAAAACAACTTTACTTAGATACAATGGCGAAGATAGAGAAACAGGCGAATATCATTATCATGGATATACCTGTCTTCTGGATAATGTTCAGGCGGCAGTGTTGGATGTAAAACTAAAACATCTACCGCGGTGGATTGAAAGACGACGAGAGATTGCAGAATTATATCATCAGGGACTATCAGATATTATGGAGCTATCCTTGCCGCATTTCGAGGGAGAAAAATACTTTGATGTATACCAAAATTATGTAATCAGGACAAAAAAAAGAGATGAACTATTCTCTTATTTAAAAGAACACGGAATTGAAACTCTAATTCACTGGAAAAAACCTGTGTGGGAACATACACGGCTGGAGTTAGGTCAATATCACCTTCCGGAGACTGAGTCCCTGTGCAAAGAGGTTCTTTCACTGCCAGTGAACACCGAAATAACTGATAACCAAGTGAGTTATGCAATAGAGTGTATCAGAAACTTTTATGGTTATTCATTATAATATAATCACCGCGAAGACGCAGAGTTCGCAAAGAACAGATTTTAAAAACTCTGCGCTCTTTGCGTCTCTGCGGTGAATGGTTGATTTTCAGGAGATAATATGAGCAAAGCAAGAAATAAGAGGTCGTTTGAAGATTTGGTTAAGCATATAAATGACTTGCTGGCTCCCAGTTTAGCACAAGATTGGCCTAATTTGCCTGTTGTTCGTGCTGAAGGGGCATATATTTATGGGCAGGATGGCAAGCGATATCTTGATTTCCTTGCAGGTTTTGGTGCCTGTAATGTGGGACACAATCACTCTCGCGTTGTTGAGGCAGCAAAATCCCAAATGTCCAAGATGATACATACTGCAATTGGAGTAACTAATTATGAATCAATATTGCGTCTGGCTGATGAACTTGGACAAGTTACTCCGGGCGATGCAAATGTTTTTTTCTTTGGCAACAGTGGTGCAGAAGCAGTGGATGGGGCTATCAAACTGGCTCGCTATTCTACACAGCGAAAGGGAATTATTGCCTTTCTCGGTGGCTTTCATGGTCGGTCATTAGGAACTACATCGGTAACCAGTTCAAAAGCAAAATATCGTACAGGGCATGGTCCCTTTTTACCCGATGTTTATTTCGCTCAATTCCCTTATCCTTTTCGCTCAACGACACCTGATGACCCGGAGAAATGTGGACAATCTGCTCTTGATGACCTACTCCGTCTTTTTGAGTATGTAATTGAGCCAGAAGATGTAGCAGCATTATTGGTAGAACCAGTTCAAGGTGAGGGAGGATATATCATTCCGCCTAAAAGTTGGTTATCCGCATTACGAGAGATTTGCGATAAATATGGTATCTTGCTTATCTTTGATGAAGTGCAAACAGGGTTTGGCCGCACAGGTGAATGGTTTGCCGCCCAATCGTTTGATGTTCAACCAGACATATTGACTCTTGCAAAGGGAATTGCTAATGGTTTCCCATTAGGGGCAACTGCAGCGCGAGCAGAAATTATGCAAAAGTGGGGAGCTGCATCTCATGGCACTACCTGTGGAGGAAATCCTGTTTCTTGTGCAGCTGGGTTAGCAGTAATTGAAGTAATCCGAGAAGAAAATCTATTGGTAAATGCCCGTGAGCAAGGTGCATATATGCTTGAGAGATTGCGAGAGTTGCAAACGAGAACGCCTATTATTGGTGATGTGCGAGGATTAGGACTTATGGTTGCTGTTGAATTTGTGAAACCAGATACTGATAAAGAGCCAAATTCGGAAGTTGTCCAACGTATTCTGCGATTGGCACTTGATAAGGACTTGTTGCTCTATCCTTGTGGGCATTGGACTCAAGTTATTAGATTGATTCCTCCACTTACAGTTACCCGTGAACAAATTGATAAGGGGTTGGATATATTTAGTTCTGCTATTCTGGAAGCAACGATTCACGATTAACGATTCACAATTCACGATAATGGACAGGATAATTGAAAAAAGTGCTTTCCTTTTCTTGCTTTTCCTTCCTATTATACCCTGGATATCTTATTTAGGTTTCTTTATTCTGCTTTTCTGTTTTATCCACTCGCATAGGTTCAGGCATACTCCGCTAAGTTATTATGCTTATGGACTTTTGGGAACAGTTTTCTTGTCCTGTATCTTTTCTATTAATAAACCACTTAGTTTAGGTGCTTACCTGCTTTTTATATGTTATTTCTTGGGTTACTTTATTTTTGCAAGTGGTAGATTCCCTGCAAAGAAGATTGCGAATGCCATTGTTTTATCAGGGCTTATACTTGCAGTGATTGGCATAGTGCTGTATCTGATGGATTTTACTTTTGTGTTTGAGCGTGAGTTTATTAGAATCAGATTTGGACCTCGGACATCAACTCTGGGAAATCCAAATAGGTTTGCAAAATATTTGGTTTTAACCACACCGATTGCTTTTGCTGGACTTCTATTCTGTAAATCATTAAAGGAAAAAGTGCTTCCTCTTGTGTTTATCCCACTCTCTTTCTTCTCTTTATGGATTATACGATCATTAACAGGAGTGCTTGCTATGAGTATAGCTATTTTAGCGGTTTTATGGGCTAAAAATAAGTGGGTAGCCCTATTAGTTTTTGTTGTGGGCATTGGATTTTATAGTGTAAATTACAAGAAGGTTAATCGCCTAACTTCAAAACGTTCAGCTATGGAAAGAGTTAACACTTTGAAATATGTTGTGCCAAAGATGTTTAAAGCTCGTCCAATAACGGGATGTGGACTTGGGGCATATAGAGAATTTGCTTTAAAATGTGATAAAGAAAATAAGGGCTTGCATTATCATGCTCATAATATGTATGCTCATTATCTCTGTGAGACCGGGATTTTAGGACTTCTGGCTTTTTTACTGTTTCTAAGTATGTTTTTTTATCACTCAATACGATTTCTTCGCTCTCAAAAAAAACAATTTCAAACACTTGATAATAAATGGTTTGTAGTAGGAGGAATGTCATCAATTCTTGGTTTGTTAGTTTATGGGATATCCGAGACTTGTATAGATTATCTTCCAATCGGGTTATTTTTCTTCTCACTCATTGGAATTGTAACAGGCTATTCCCGAAAAGAGTCGTGAGTTGGTTAAAGCATTTTTTCTTGACACGAAACGGTTTTTAAGATAAAGTATTGAGAGTATTGTATCGTAGATAGAAAATAGAAATAATTATATTTTGAGTTTTGGTATTTGTATTTCAGATTTGTTTAAGATTTAGATATTAGTATTTAGGATTTAAAAGAGTGGTGGGTGTAGCTCAATTGGTTAGAGCACTGGACTGTGGCTCCAGTGGTTGGGGGTTCGAGTCCCCTCACTCACCCCAGCCTCAACTCCAACGGATCCTGTGGACAATTTTGCTGGTCGCAGACTCTGTGAGGCGAAAGTCGGATTCAACGGCATCCAAAAAGATTGACATCTTCAAGTTACTTGGATTTAGGATTTAATGGGGTTATCCCATAACTATAAGAAATATGCCGAGAACTATAAATAATGCACCCGCAAGTCTTAATGGGATATTCTTTTCCTTAAAGAACAGCAATCCGAATATTATTGAGAATACGAGTCCTGCTCTCTTAATTGCAATCACATAACTCACATAAGCAAGCTTAATTGCGAACATCTGCAAAATTATAAGTATTGTCCCCACTAAACCTAATAATATAAGCATTTTTATATTACCCTTAAGCTCACAGACTTTGGTGCCTGTCTTTAAAATTACAGGTAAATAGAATATTGGAAAAACAATATGCCAAGCAAGAGTATAAAATGTAGGTGATGAAGCTTGCACACCTATTTTATCAATGTTTGCGGTTACTGACCACAAAAGAGCTACTATTAGCATAAGCAGACTCCCTTTTTCCTGATAGATATTCTTAAATGGAGCAAGAATTCCTTTCTTTATATGTTCAATATTTATAAAATAGCCACCAAGGACGATGGAAATTATGCCAAATATTCCCAATCTACTTGGAAACTCTCCAAGCATTAGATTACTTGTGAATATCAGAAACAATGGTGTAAATGCCAAAAATGGAACAGTAAGGGAGAGTGGAGATAATTCCAATGCCTTCACATAAAGTGTAATTGCTAATGCATTGATTAAGACACCTGAGAACAAAGCAATCCAGAAAACAGGCTTTACTTGAGGTATACCAAAAAAGCCGATTGATAATGCAATAAAAGGGAGTGAAAAAATACACATTGCCCAAACAAGGAGCCAGGGAGATAATTTCCGGGTGAGCATTTTTATTATGACTCCGTGTAGTGCATTAAAGAATGAGCATCCAATTGCAAGGAGAAACCACGAATTATTCATCGGTTGAATTATACTCCAAAAATCTTTATACCTCAACTTTTTTCTTTGACATCTATGAAAAAACCTGTAAAAGAATTTAGAAACAGGAGATTTTAGCAAATGGAAAAAGACGATAAGCTCGGACACAGAGAAAGATTACGAGAAAGGTTCTTGAGGTCTGGGCTTAAAGGATTCCACGACTACGAAATTGTAGAGCTTCTCCTCACGATGTGGACTCCTCGCCGAGATTGCAAAAAGCAAGCCAAAGAAGCAATAACGAGATTTAAGAATCTAAAAGGGATTTTAGAGGCAGAAGCTCAAGACCTGCAAAAGATAAAAGGGATTGGGCCTGTTAATGCCGCAGGAATCAAATTTGTTCAGGAACTTGCCAAAGAATTCTTGAAGCAGAAACTTGAGGAAAAGCCAGTGTGCAAATCCTCACAAGAAGTCTATGATTATCTGTATCTTTCTATGAGAGACCTTAAAAAGGAAGCGTTCAAAGTTCTTTTCCTGAATGGACAGAATCGGGTTATTGAAGCAGAAGATTTATTTCAAGGAACAGTAGGAGCAAGTGCTGTATATCCAAGAGAGATTATGGAAAAAGCAATTGAATATCATGCAAGCTCTTTAATCCTTGTGCATAATCATCCTTCAGGAAGCGTAGCTCCAAGTAGAAGCGATAGAAGTATAACGCAAGATTTAGTTTTCGCGGGAAATATTATGCAGATTAAAGTATTGGACCACATCATAATAGGTGACAATAAATATTATAGCTTTGCCGATGAAGGGCTAATTGAAGAATACAATCAACTTCAGAAGAAAGGAGGTTAATTATGCCAATAGTAACGATTGATTTATGGGAAGGAAGGACGATTAAGCAAAAGCGAAAGCTTGTAAATGGAGTTACAGATGTAGTAGTAAAGAGTGTAGAGTGCCCGGAGCACGCTGTTCATATTATCATAAACGACCATCCAAAGGAAAATTGGGGTATTGGTGGGACTCTCGCATCAGAAATGTAAGGGACGGGTTTCAAAACCCGCCCCTGCATCACAATATTCCGTGTCTTTATCTACGTAAATTTGCGGTTCTAAAGTCTTTTGCCTACTGACTACTATCTACTTGAGAATCGTGAGCTTCTTTGTTGCTTTGAAATCACCTGCTTCCATGCGATAGAAATAGATTCCAGTTGCTACTTTCTTTCCGTGTTTATCTTTCCCATCCCATTTCACCTGATGATAGCCCGCTTTCTTATTCCCTTTCACAAGAGTTGCTACTTTCTGTCCCGAGAGATTGTAAATGTTAATCTTTACCTCTGCATTTTTAGGAAGTCCGTATTCTATGTTTGTTGAGCCGATAAATGGGTTAGGACAGTTCTGGGAAGCAAAGAATACTTTTGGTATTTTGTGAGGAATAACTTCAGAACCGACCGCCACTCCCAACCATCCGTCGTGTAAGTCCGCGGGTGGAGAGTATTCATTGAACATGAAATCAGAAAAATGTATTTTAGTGCTATCCCCAGCTTGAACGTCTGCATCCACAACAAAAGGCACCGATACCAATTCTCCACTTCCACTGAGAAAAACACTGTCGCTAGCAAGAATAATTTTTATCCTGCCGGGAGAAGAATTATTCATTATTGTCCAGTTTGTAGGAACGATGGAGCCTTTGTTTGCATCAATCGCCGTTACCATAGTAGAATCAAATGTGAGGATTATCTCGCAAGCGATAATACTATCACTCGTGACAACATCTCCAATCTGGACAGGAACATTCACAGTCTCTCCCGGCTCCACGAACATCCGTGGAATCTCAACACGAATAGCATCTTTTTTATAGGCAAGACACTTGCTCTCACCCCAGCTCCCGCTTACATCACCGTAGAGAATTGCAGTGTAATCTTCATCTAAAGCATCACTAACAATTGGACTATAGCTCGTGTTTTCTGGCTTGAATCCCCAGTCTCCGACAGGAAAAGAATCAATCTTCCTTACTACATAACGAAGAATAAGAGAAGCATCGTATGCCCTTATTGTCCCATCACCGCTCACATCTGCCGCAACACACGAATCCCCCGTAAGTGTATCGTACTCAACTGTATGCCAAAGAACAAGAGAAGCATCAAAAGCGGTAATCGCACCCACAGGTCGTGTACAATCACCGAGAACTTTACTTGGCGTTACTGTGTAATTCGCTCCACTTGCTGCAGGAAAACTATAATGCCCGCTACTACTATCCGTCTTCACATTGTTAAAATGGTCTCCTGATAAATCCATATCAACATCGGCTACACACAAGTCGTTAGACCAATAATGGCAGTCTCCGGAAATATTCACGCGCACTCCTGATACAGTTGCTTTTCCGTCTATTGTATGGGCAGGAATCTTGCCTTCGTTAAAAGCAAGGGTACCAAAACTTAGCATACTGGTATCCCCTGGCAAAGCTGTGGAATTAATTATAAAGGAAACAATGGCTAAACTCCCACTACCAGTGAGTTCACTTGCTCCATAGGAGTTTATCGTTATCTTACCGGGTTCTGATGTATTGCCGTCGAAAAACCAGCTTCCGTCAAGGAGAGAACCTTTTTTTGCCGATAGCGCCTTTAAAGGGTAGTTGAAGCTAATCGGAATATCGTAAGCTACTATGCCCTTTCCATCAACATCTTTCAGCCCGGTAACATCTGTTAAATATATAGCAATGTCCACAGTATCACCGGGATCGACAATCGTATCTAAAATCTCTACATGAGGCCTAATAGCGAAGTTGAAACTACTCGTTGCCTCAGCGACAAGAGACTTCGTCGGCAGAGTGTCAAGTAGCTCTACCTTTACCCGACAACTGTCACAATTCATAATTGGCAATGTCCATTCCCAGGAAGTGCTATCGTATGATATACCGGTAGCAATCTCATTCGGGTAAGTACTTCCACTATCTGTAGAGTATGATAATCGGAAAGAATCTGTGGGATTACAATCTGCAGGAGGAATCCATTCTATATTATGCGTTGAGCCACCTGCCCAGTTCTCGCCACTATCTGGAGAAATCATTCTCAACATTGATAACTCATAAATTATGTGTGCACCAGAGTCAGTAACACACATATTACCGATATCGTCTGCATATACCCAATACGAGTTATTCAAAGTGTCTATCTCGTGAAGAACGAAGTTTGAGGAATCTGGATGTGGAAAACGTTCAAACCATCTTATTTTTCCTTTCCCAACACCTACGATATCTGGGAACCCATCCGAATTTACATCATATCCTGCTACTCCCTGAGTGTGAATGGGAGATGTACCGGCTTCTGTGCCCGGGAGAGGCTGAAGATGACTTGGATCGTGCGTCTCGGCATAAAAGAACCTATAGTGGGGTGGGTTCTTCCCTCCCCCCTTGTGACCCCCTACGATTATTTCTATCTCAGGCTCCATATCCACATTAGAGAGACAGCCAGCGTCAAATATGCCACCACTACCTCCTCCTCCCGTATGGAAAGAAGTGCCTGTCCCATCATTATTGAACCAAATGACAAGCCCAGGCCATCCTTTCCCAAGGTCGTAAATATCCAAATACTCATTATGGTCGCAATCAAGAGTTAAAATCTGCCATCCGTGGAAATCCTGAGGCGAAACACTACCGCCTACTCTATACTTAGTAAAAACCTGATTTTCATCGCTAATGAAGGTATAAATGACTCCGTACATTCCGTCTATGCTGTCGTTCACAGCTACTAAATCTGTATAGGGGTCTCCATTCAAATCCGCAGGCACTACTCTATGGTAGCCATTAGTATCTATGGTATCTATGGCACACCATGACCAGACAAGACTTTCGTTCTTGTACCACCCTAACCCAAGTCCTGCAGTAGCTACCAAAACATCCATATCCCCGTCATTGTCAAGGTCACAGGGATAGACACACGGAGTAGGAATATCACCATCATCTGCAGGTCCTATTACATACTTTGTGAAATTCCAAGCCCCGTCATCTTCATACCAAACCACAGTATCATTTGTATGAGCAACGAAATCAGCAAACTCATCTCCATCCATATCTGCAGGCATAAAACCCTGAGTAAGACCCTTTATTCCTGAACCGGTATCCACTATATGCTTTACCCAGTTCACCTGAGATATACTAAATCCAACAGCTACTAAAAAAGCAACATAACACATACTACCTCCTTTCCCGCATTAACGGGATTTTGGGGGTTTACCCCCAGAACTTTCGTGAAACTGTTAAATAAATAGTTGGCAGTTAACATTGTTAATATAATATGCTCTATTTTCTATTTGTCAAGAAAAAACACAAAAAACCACTCACAGAGTCTACCACAAAGTCACAAAGACACAGAGAACACGAAGGATAAAAGGTTCCATTCTATAAAAACTTTGTGAACTTTGTGCCTTTGAGTCTTTGTGGTTAATTCATTTTTACTTGACACTCTTTAATTAAGTTTATATAAAAACCTTATGTCAAGAAAGATAAGCCGATTATTTACTCCTCCAAGAGTTATTCTGCTTGGCTATATAATCATAATATTCATTGGTGCTTGCCTGCTCTCCTTACCTATTGCCTCCACCGGCTCAAGATGTTCGTTTATAGATAGTATATTTACAAGCACCTCTGGTATCTGTGTTACAGGGCTTATAGTTAAAGACACACCGCATTATTTTACGAAGTTTGGAAAGACGATTTTACTTATCCTTATTCAACTTGGAGGACTTGGGTATATGACCATAGCGTCTTTACTCTTTATTGTTCTCAAGAAAAGATTATCCATTCGCCAAACAACTGTGACAGAAGAAGCTATGGGTTATCCATTTGGAGGCATAGGTAAGTTCATATTGCAGGTCGTTAAGTTCACAATAGGATTTGAATTGTTTGGAGCTCTTGTATTAACTCTCTGTTTTTGGGGTATTGGATTTAATTGGGCTAACGCAATATTTAAAGGAGTTTTTCATTCAGTTTCGGCATTCTGTAATGCGGGCTTTGCACTTTTCTCTGATAGTCTTGCCCAGTTTATCTGTGAGCCCTGGATTATTTTCACTATGAGTGGACTCTTTATTGTTGGAGGACTGGGATTTATAGTTATCCGAGAAATTCATCAAAGAATCCGAAAAGAGCGCACAAGTTTTACTCTCCACACTAAATTAGTTCTCCTATCCACTATTGTTTTGCTTGGCATCGGGACCATCCTGATACTTGCAATTGAATGGAAAGGTTGCTTTGCTAATTTGCCAGTGTGGTGCAAGCTCCAAGCATCTTTTTTCCAGTCTGCCACTCCGAGAACAGCGGGCTTTCAAGTGGTCAGAGTTGGGGAATATCGCCCAGCAACTCGCCTTATTAGTTTAATTCTTATGTTTGTTGGTGCATCTCCAGGTGGCACAGGAGGTGGAATAAAGACAACAACTATTGTTCTTATACTTATGAGTATTTACGCATATTTTCGTGGCAAAAAAGATATAAATGGATTCGGAAGGAGCATTGACAGTCAATTTGTAAATAGAGCTTTTATAATTGCAAGTGTATCTATTTTGATTGTCGGTGGAGGAATGTTAATTCTTTGTTTATCTGAATCCAAAAGCTTTATTGCACTTTTATTTGAGGAAATTTCAGCATTTGGAACTGTTGGGCTCTCAGTTGGCTCTGCTATAAATCCAGCTTGCAGTCTTTCTTATGACTTTACAAATTTAGGAAAGGTTGTTATTATTCTTACGATGCTTGCTGGAAGAGTAGGGAGTTTAACTATAGGAACAGCGTTTATTCACGCTGTAGGTCGTGAAACATTTAAGCTCCCGAAGGAATCTGTTTTAACAGGATAAAATGGAGAATCCGCACACAGATTTACACAGATTGGAAAGATTATCACAGAAGCTCATTTTCTGTGTAAATCTGTTTTATCTGTGAATATCTGTGTGCAAATAATTTTTATGGAGGGGAAATGAAACAATTTGCAATTGTAGGACTTGGGCGATTTGGAATGGCTGTAGCTCAAGCCCTATCCGAAAAGGGAATGCAAGTCATTGCAATTGATAAAGACGAGAAAAGAGTTAAAGATGCAGCGGAGTTTGCAACCCGAGCCCTGGAACTTGACGCAACTGATAAAGATGATTTGAGAGATGCCAGAGTAGAGAATGTAGATGCGGCTATAGTTGGAATAGGAAAGGATGTTGCGAGCTCAGTTCTCATAACTCTCATCTTAAAGGAACTTGGAGTCAAAAAAGTGATAAGTAAAGCATTGGACCCACTTCAAGGGAAGATACTTCAAAAAGTTGGTGCTGAACAAGTCGTTTATCCAGAAAAAGAGATGGGAACAAGACTTGCAGAATCGCTAATGTCGCCTGGCATTTCTGAATATATTAAGCTTTCCTCCGGACATACTCTTATAGAAGTGGATATTCCTCACAGTTTTGAAGGAAAAACCCTTGGAGAACTTGAGATTAGCACAAAATATGGAGTCCAAGTTGTTGCAATAAAACGGAAGGTTATGCAAACAGATAAAAATGGTAAGGTTGGATTTACCGAAAAGGTAATAGTTGCTCCCGGTGCTGATGATGAACTAACTGAGAGAGATAGATTTGTATTGCTGGGAGAAAATAAAAGTATAGAAAAGATAAAGAAAGTTAAGTAAAGATTTTAATCACGAAAAATTTAAAAACATTTGCACACAGATATTCACAGATAAGACAGATTTACGCAGAAAACTTTATTCAAAATCTGTGTTTATCCTTTTAAATCTGTGTGCTCTGTTCTAGTTTTTTCCATATCTTCAATATTTCGTGCTTTTCCCGACAGGGATCCCGTCGGGACGGGGCGTGATAAAAAGTAGTTTATAGATGAGTGAAGGACGAGTTTTAGCAATAGATTTTGGAGAAAAGCGTATCGGGCTTGCCATATCAATTCCTGAACTTAAAATCCCTCAACTCTTACAAACAATTGACAGAGCAAACCTATGGAAAGAATTGGAGAAAGTCTTTTCTCAATACGAAATAGAAACTGTAGTTGTAGGACTTCCTTTACGTACTGATGGCACTGAAACAAAATTCTCACTTCGAACAAGGAAATTTGCAAAAGAGTTAAGTTCTAAATTTAAAGTTCCTGTTAAGCTTTGGGATGAGAGATTTACCACCTGTGAAGCCGAAGCTACTTTAAGAATGCTTGGCAAGCAACCGAGTCGGAATAAAAAAGAAATAGACAAGTTAGCCGCTTTTATAATACTGGAAGATTATTTAGAAAGTCTGCAATCTATATAAAAAGCAATTTACGAATTACTCCTAAGCAGGGAAGAAAAAGCTTGAGGACTGATGGGCAAAAATATACAAAAAGTGAAAGATAAAAATTACATTGAACTATTGAAGCAAGAAGCTGAATTTTGGGCGAAGGAAACAACTGGTTATGATTATCGGATACCTTGTAAAAAAGCGAATCCACAAGCTGTGTGGGATGATACTGAAATAGAATCTTTTGTGGTGCGTCCTATTTATGATTCCATGATACAGGAAATTATCACAAGAGGAGGAAAAAGTGCTGAATTGGGGTGTGGAGTAGGATGGTTTTGTCTTGAAGTTGCACGTAGTGGAGGCAAAATCAAAGGATACGATATTTCTGAAAAATTAATTGAGACCGGAAGTAGTTATTATAAAAAAAGGAAAGAAATAGAAGGATTCACAGGAACTATTGAGTATGAAATTGCAGATTTAAATTTCCTTGAGCTTGCTTCAAATGCATTTGACACTGTAATATGCCTTGGAATTCTCCACCACTGTATTAGGTTAGATTTTATATTAAAACAGATAGCTGAAACAATGCATAACAGCAAAGGTGTTCTGATATGCTACGACCATATAGGACTGGGACGGTGTGAAAATTTAGTTATAAAATTCTTGCTTTTTCTTCTTCCAACAGATTTATCATATAAAGAAAAGATTTCAAAGATTAGAAACAAGCTTTTTAAAACTCACAAACTTCCGGATTCTCATCAACCATTATCATCTCAGTCCGTATCGCCTTTTGAAGATATAGCAGGAAAAGAGTTAGTGCCAAAGATTTTTAGACAGCTTAATGTTTTACAATACCATTCTCTTTTTTCTTTTATTATGAAAGTAGCTGGTAGAATACGTTTTCGCAACAGGAAACTCACAATTTTTTTCGTCCGATTTCTATTTTTGATGGATTACTTATCCATCAGTTTAGGAATATTAAAAGGAGAATATTTCTTCCTTAAAGCGTCTTCAAAATGTAGGTTATGAGGATGGTAAGGTATTTTTCTCTACTGCTCCGAAATTCCCACAAGTTGCCGAGAAAAGACTGGTGTGCACCAAAAAAGAGATAGATAAATTAGCCGCTTTTATAATACTGGAAGATTATTTAGAAACTCTGTAATTCTTTTATTGCTAAAGACTTCCTCGTTGGGAGCTTGGGTTCGTCCAAGTTCTATTTTATAGATACCGCTTGGCATTGAGAACCTACCATTTTCTGCTACAGTTCTCATCTGGAGTTTCAATTTGCAATACCCCATTTCACTTAAGTCCTTTTTAACAGTTTTTCCCGGGAGTCTGCCTTTCTTTTCATAGAATTTAATTTCTTTGAGCTTAACTTCAGCAAGAGAAGTAGAAAGTGGCACGACTTTTGTAATATATGGATTTCCGCCGCGTCCGGATGCTTTTCTTATCCAAATTTGAGCTGCGCATCTATCTTTATACTGCCGAGGTAACCAAATCTTGAATTTTATATCCTTGTCCCATTCACTATACTCCGGCAGGTCAGTCGCGGGTAATGGAGGCTGTAGCTTCCCAAACAGGGGTCTTTGAAGAGGCGAAAAGCCACTTATCATTAAGAGTTGATTGACAGACATAAAAGTAATTCTTGGAGAATACCAGTTTCCAATAGTGGATATCAATCCGAGCCGTGACTTGCTCTTAACTTTTCTATCCTGTTTAGCATAGATACCCCACAGTGCCTGGTCTTTAGAACTCATTAATGTCCAGCTTTCTGCAAGAAATGCAAAGACTTCCTTTCTTCTTGCCCTAACCACTGAACTAACCCATTTTTTCTTCTTCATCTTCTTCTTTACCACAGGAACTCCCTTCCAATAAGAAAAAGTCTTATCTCCCATAGAGCCCCTTATCTCACTTATCAAACCACTCGTCTTATACTTTGCCATTTTTATTACCTCCTATAATAATTATAATAGCATCTGATGTTTTGTCAAGTAAAAAAGTTAAAAAAATCGTAAAAACTTTTCTTGTAGCCACAAAAACACTACGAGCGCTAAATTCCACAAAAATTCACCACAGAGTCACGGAGACACAAAGGGCACAAAGATTGATTTGCCACAAAAACGCACAGAAAACCACAAAACTTTTTTGGACGCAGATAAACACGGATTAGAAGATTCAAAGGGTTTAAGGGTTTAAGAGTTTAGGAGTTTAAGAGTTTAAGGGTTTAAGAGTTTAAGAGTTTAAGGGTTTAAGAGTTTAAGGGTTTTCAGTTAATTTCGGTGTCGCAGGATTTCTGTGACTGATTTTTCTTGACTTTCTCTTTTGAGTTGATAGTTTGGATTTATGAATAAATTAAAGGTCGGAGGTCAGATGTTAGATGTCAGAGGTCAGAAGTTAGGATTTTTCTGTTTTCTGTTTTCTGTCTCCTGTTTTCTGTCTCCTCTTGGGGCGGAAGTCGTAGATAGGATAGCCGGAGTTGTCGGAGACCAGGTTATAACTCAATCAGAAATTGAGGAAGCTATGATACTTTTGCAAGAACGAAATAAGGCAAAAGTTCTTGACCACTTGATTGAACACAAATTACTCGTGATTGATGCAGAAAAGGAAACCTTAGAAGTAAAATTAGAAGAGTTGGAAAATGCTGTAGAAGATGCTATACTGAATGTTCGTGGGAGGTTTCCATCTGATGAGGAGTATGAACTTGAATTAAGTCGCTCAGGACTTACGGAAGAAGATTTGAGAGAAAAATACACAAAGGAGATGCGAGAAAACTTGCTTATCCAGAAACTATTTCAAAAGAAGTTTGGCAAAGAGTTGGCAGTAAGCGATATGGAGGCAATGGATTTCTACAACAATTACAAAGATTCAATCCCTCCTGTGCCAGATGCCGTGAAGTTTTTAGGTGTAGATGTATATTATAGTATTTCAGACGAAGCTAAAGATGCTGCAAAAAGAAAGGCAAATAATATCTTAAAACGGGTTAAAAAAGGAGAATCGTTCAGTAAGCTTGCAAAGAAATACTCAGATGACCCTGTTACCAGCCAACGGGGAGGAGATTTGGGAACCCTGAACCCAATGGATTTAGCTCCAGAATTTCAATCCACTGTGGCAGAGATGAAGTCGGGAGAAATAGAGCTTGTTGAAAGTGGGGGTGTATATCATATTGTTCGGTGCAATGACAGACATAAGGATTTAGTGATGCTTTCGGATATTATAATAAAAATTCAGCCAACTAAGGCAGACTCTGAAGCCATAAAAGAGACAGTAGGGACAGTGAAAGAGCAATTAAATGCAGAGACGGTCCGCGAGCCGCCCCTACCTAACACAAGGATTCTCACCTGGGGAGAAATATTCGTCCCACTGCGAGAGACCCCATTTACTGATCTTGAATCTATAGAAATCGGCAAGGTTTATACATTTAATATTCCTATGGGGTTTCAAGTAATTAAACCTGTTGAGCTTCGTGAGGAGCAGATGCTGGGATGGGAGGACCTAAGACTTGAACTCAAAGAACTTCTATATCAGAGGAAAATGCAAATGCATTACGAAAAACTTGTCCACAAACTTAAGCAGGAAATCTTTGTGAAAAGGATGCTATAATGAAAATTTGTACCGCAGAGACGCAAAGAACGCAGAGAAAAGATTAAATAAAATGCCACGAAATCACCAAATCACAAAACTGCACAAAAGAAATCGCAGAATGAAATGTCTTTATTGCAATGGAGAGATGAAAAAAGCATCTTGTAGCTACACCATTGATAGAGATGGATATCACTTATACATTAGAGATATTCCTGTCTATGTTTGCACTCAATGCGGAGAGAAACTATTTGAGGAAAAAGAAGCAGAAGCTATTCAGGATACAATTAAATCTCTTGAAGGGAAAATTGAGAAAATTCAAAAAGTGGCAGTATGAACTTACGAGAAACTTATCCACAAACTCAAGCAAGAAATATTTGTGAAGAGAATGTTGTAATGTGCTAAAAACATAATAGGACAAAATGGCAAACGAGAGAATAACAGAAAATATTGTAAGAAAACATTTTAATTCTTACTCTGATGAATGCACAATAGAAGAACAAAAATCCTCAATTCCCAAAATTGATAAACTTTTAAAATATGCTTCTAAAAGTGGTATTGGCAAGGGTTTCCCTGAATTCATTATTCAATTAAAAAACAATAATGATTTAATATTAGTTATAGAATGTAAACCAGATATAACAAAACACGAAAGCCCAAATAGAGATAAATATGCTGAATATGCTGTAGATGGTGTGTTGTTATATTCTTCATTTTTATCAAAAGAATTTGATGTTCTGGCTATAGCTGTAAGTGGACAAAACTTAAAAGAGCTTAAAGTATCGCACTACCTACATTTAAAAGGAGAAAAGAACCCTGTCTCTAAATTTAGTAACAAGTTATTAGATATAGAAAGCTACATCATCGGATATTTAAAAAGTGATGAAAAACGCAGACAGGATTATGATGCACTTCTTGATTTTTCAAGGGAGTTGAATGTGGAATTGCACCACCATAAAATATTAGAAAGCCAACGAAGTTTGTTAATCAGTAGTATTCTGATTGCCTTAGATAATAGAGCATTTAGAAGGGCATATAAAGAACATGATAATCCACAAGACTTAGCTGATGCTCTGGTAACAACTGTAACTAGTGAACTCAAAAGTACAATTACTCAAAAGAACTTAGATAATCTGAATATTCAATTTAGTTTTATCAGAACTGATATTACTTTAACTCAAAAGAAAGAAGTCCTTTCAAATTTAATTGATGAAATAGATAAGAATGTAAATTACTTTGTAAAAACTCACAAATACTTTGATGCTTTAGGGCAACTATACATTGAGTTTTTAAGGTATGCAAATAGCGATAAAGGGTTAGGTATTGTTCTTACTCCCCCACACATTACAGAATTATTTGGTGAGTTGGCTGTTGCAAATAAGGATAGTGTGGTGTATGATAATTGTGCCGGCACAGGTGGATTTCTTATAAGTGCAATGAGGAAAATGATAAAAGAAGCAAAAGGTAATTTGGAAAAAGAAAAACAAATTAAAGCAAAACAGATTGTTGGAGTAGAATATCAAGCCCATATTTTTGCTTTAGCAGTTTCAAATATGTACATCCACCAAGACGGGAAAACAAATATTATTAACGGGAGTTGTTTTGATGATGAAGTAATGGAACAGGTGGAAAAATACAAGCCGACAATGGGCTTTTTAAATCCGCCATATAAAGCGGACAAAAAGAAAGATACCGAAGAATTAGAATTTGTGCTGAACAATTTAGAGATATTACAATCTGGTGGAACTTGTATAGCAATAGTGCCTATGCAATGTGCTTTGGCTCAAAAAGGAAAAATATATGAACTAAAAAAACGACTTTTACAGAAACATACATTAGAAGCGGTGTTATCAATGCCTGATGAATTGTTTTTTAATTCTAATATAGGAGTGGTTACTTGTGTAATGATATTTACTGCACATAAGCCACATCCACCAAATAAAGAAACATATTTTGGTTATTACAAAAATGATGGATTTGTAAAACGAAAACCCAAAGGTCGTATAGATGATTTCAGGAAATGGGAAAGTATCAAAGAAGAATGGGTGTCATCTTATATTAACAGAAAAGCAAAAGCAGGATTTAGTGTAAATAAAATTGTTACTGCTAACGATGAATGGTGTGCTGAAGCATATATGGAAACTGATTATAGCAATTTATCAAAAGATGATTTTATTGACACATTAAAATCATTTTTAGTTTTTAACGAACTATATATTAAAAATGGAACTAACTAAATTATCAAACATATTTGACATTAAATACGGAAATGGTTTTGAATTGTATAATTTAAAATCATACCAAAAACGCATTAAAAATACTATTCCTTTTGTTGCACGCACAGCAAACAATAACGGCATTTCGGCTTTTGTTGAAATAATGAATGATGTTGAGCCGTTTCAAAGTGGTTTAATTACTGTTGCTGTGAGTGGTTCAGTTTTAGAGGCATTTTTACAAACTGAAAGATTTTATACAGGATTTCATATTTTAGTCCTTTATGCTAAATATGAAATGAGTATGATTGAAAAACTATACTATTGTCAGTGTATAAAAGCAAATAAATATAAATACAGTTATGGTAGGCAAGCAAACAAAACCTTAAAAGATATACTTGTTCCCAAATTTATACCTCAAGAATTTGCTAACATTGACTATGAAAAATTAAACACCCTAAACCCTCAAAGTAGAATAAATCAAGATTTTGAATTAGATACAAAAAAGTGGTTGCATTTTAGGATCGGTGATATTTTTGATGACGTATCCATTGCAAAAAGTGTAGATTTATTAAATCTTGAAAAAGACGAAAACAGCGTCAATTATGTTGGAAGAACAAGAGAAAATAATGGAATTACAGCAAGAGTTTGCCCTTCTAATGATTTAATAGATTTAATAAATAAAGGTGATTGCATTACTGTCACGATGGTTGGGGACTCTACGTGTTCTACATTTTTTCAATATTCTGATTTTTTTGCCTCCCAGAATATTTTAGTTTTAAGAAGTAAACATTTGAATCAATACAATGCTCTTTTTATTGCTAATATAATACATTTGGAAAAATACCGGTTTTCTTATGGGCGAACTCTTACAAAGAGTTTTTTCAAGAATCATATGATTAAACTGCCTTCAAAAGACGGAGGACCTGATTTTGAATTTATGGAAAGTTATATTAAATCATTGCCATATTCAAGTTCAATATAGATACTATTCCAAAGAAAAAATGAGTAAGGGACTCAAGCAAGAAATTTTTGTAAAGAGAATTTGTGAAATAATTAGTAAGCGGATTGAGCAGATTTAACGAATTAAAAAAATTTGCACCGCAGAGACGCAAAGAACGCAGAGGAAAGATTAAATAAAATGCCACGAAATCACGGCTCGACTGAGCTCGCCGAAGTCCGAATCACAAAACTGCACAAAAGAAATCGCAGAATGAAAAAAGTTTTAAAGGATATAGGGCAAGGTTTTAGCCTTGCAATCTTAATTATTCTTTGTGTGAGCAAGCTGAGTGCTGATACTACATTTATTGCCAATGAACCTCCAAGAGCATGGGTTACCCCATTCATTGACATAGGATTTGATGCTGTGGAAACATACACATTTGAGTATCGAGATACATATTATGAAATAAAAAAGAGTGGTCTATATATTGGCTCCGGGGCACAAGTTTATGTTAAGCCATTTTACTGTGGAATAATATTGAGTAAATTTTTACCTATGAAAAGTGAAGATACCTGGGTTATCAACTCCTCCTTGAATTTCTCCTTAGGGAGCAATTTTGGGTTAATCTTTCCTCGCGAAAAGAGCACGATAAAAACTGGTTTCTCATTATTTAGAGATCTTGATGATGATTTTGAGTTTACTATGATTATAGGAAATGTGGGCTACACTCGTAAATGGGGTGCGATGGGAAGTAGTATTAACGGAGGATTTATGTGGCTTAAAGAATTGATTGATAGGGGAATGATGTGGCAGCCGAGAATTAAACTTGAAGAGGCTCTGAAATTTCATACTTCTATTGGTGTTTTCGTTAATACGAAATACATAAAACCTTATTTAAGGGGTGGATTCACTTATCAAATATGGGAATGCGAAGAAAACTCCAGTGAGATTATACCTGAATTTGAGCCATTTGCATCAATTGGATTAGAAATTAGCACTTCAGTTCCTTCCTTATGTGAAGGATCTAAAGTTCCATATACGAGAACTTATAATTATAATTATGATGGACCTGTAGCTCTCAAGCCAAATATTTATCTATATCCAGAAAAAGAAGGGGTAGTTTATGTAAAACTTTTATCTCAAAAAGGGAACTTTATTACTGAATCCTTGCCTCTGTATGAGGATGGCTGGGATATAAATGTAAACCCTAACTCTAAAATAGATGGGGTGTTTGATTATTTATTTTATGAAGGCAAGCTTGCAGGTGCTCTGGAAACAAGTAATGGTTGGTGTGTTGGGAGTGATTTAATTTGGACTTTTTTTGCTACAACTCTCAGGGAGTATGGGTTTAATGACAAAGAAATATCAGATTTCTTGGAATATTGGCAAATCCACTTACCGACCTCTGGGTTTTACCTTGTGTCCCCACTTTACACAGATAAAGTAGAGGAGGAATTTGCACTTCAAATAGAGCCAACACCAACTTCTGTTTTGCGTGTATGGTTTTACATCAAGTCTGTGGATGAATCGGTGGAACTTAATGCACCTAAAATACCAGTATTTGAGCGTAATGGTTTTGTAGTTACAGAGTGGGGTGTAGTTCTTGGCGAATAATGAGTGGAAGCAGGTTTTTCTGTGCAATCCGTGTTTAAAATGAGAATTGGGATAACAATGGGAGACCCCGCTGGAGTGGGACCTGAAGTTGCACTTAAAGCATTAGAATCTCTTGGGCGAGTCACCGACCTGCCCCATAGAGACAGAGATAGAGACAGAGAAAAAACTCTATCTCAAAACTCTATCTCTATCTATCAATCCGATGTTGTAATAATCGGTTCGTCAAGTATAATCGATGAGACCAAAAAACGCTATAATATTAAATGGGATGGCGAAGTAATAAATTGTGTGGATATTACAGAAGATGTGGAATATGGCAAGGTATCAAAATTAGCTGGTCGTGCGGCTTATGAGTCTATTTTAAAAGGGCAGGAGCTTGTGAGTAGTGGAGAGATAGATGCTTTGGTGACCGCACCTGTTTGCAAAGCTTCAATAAACTTAATAGACCCTGAATTCTTTGGGCATACAGAACTTCTGGCTAAATTATCGCATACAAAACGATTTGCAATGATGTTAGCAGGAGATAAAATAAGAGTCGTTCTTGTGACTACACATATCCCGATTAATGAAGTAGCAACTGCATTAAAGGAAGAAGAGATAATAAACAAAATAGAACTTACACATAATTTCTTGAAAAATCAGCTGGGAGTGGGCTCCCCCAAGATTGGGGTATGTGCTTTAAATCCGCACGGAGGCGAAGGGATATTGGGCGACGAAGAAACTCGGATAATCAGTCCTGCGATTAAGAGAGCAAAAGATAGAGGAATTCACGCGGAAGGTCCTTATCCAGCAGACACTTTATTTGCACGAGATGGATTTGATGTAATAATAGCTATGTATCACGACCAGGGATTAATCCCTTTAAAGCTCTGTGAATTTGGGGGTGGAGTAAATATAACACTTGGACTACCTTTTATCAGAACCTCTCCGGACCATGGAACCGCATTTGACATAGCAGGTAAAGGAATAGCAAGCCCGGGAAGTATGATTAAGGCAATAAAGTTGGCAGAGAAATTACTCAACACAGAAGAACCAAAGCGATTGAAACATTAGAAATTAATAGAAACTTATGGAGATTCATAGGAATTCATTGTTGCCACAAATTTCCACTAATTTCTATAAATTTCTACTAATTTCTGAGTCTTATATGTTTAATTTGTAAAAATGGATGATTTGAAACAAATTGCGAGAGAGACAAGGAAAGATATAATCCAGATGATTGAACTTGCAGGAAGTGGACATCCCGGTGGCTCATTGTCCTGCGTTGAGATAATCGTAGCTCTTTATTACAAGATAATGAGGCATAATCCGAAGAATCCGAAATGGCCCGAAAGAGACCGTTTTATCCTTAGCAAAGGGCATGCTGTGCCCACTCTTTATTCGGTTCTTTCAAGAAAGGGCTATTTCCCACGAGAATGGCTCTGGAAATTGAGAAAAGCTGGGAATCCACTTCAAGGACATCCTCACTTATTATCTACACCAGGAATTGAAGCATCTACTGGCTCTCTGGGACAAGGACTATCTATTGCAAATGGTATGGCGCTTGCAGGAAAGCTTGATAACAAAGATTATAGAGTATATGCGATTATTGGAGACGGAGAAATAGGTGAAGGTGCGATTTGGGAAGCTTCTATGAGCTCAAAAAGGTATAAATTAGATAATCTCTGCGCTATTCTTGACCATAATGGTCTTCAGATAGATGGCTCAATCCAAGCAATAAAGGACCCTTATCCCTTAAAGCCAAAGTGGGAAGCATTTGGCTGGGAAGTCCTTGAGGTAAATGGACATAGTTTCAATGAACTTTTAATCGCCTTTTCTGAGGCAAAAAAGATAAAGGGGAAACCAACGATGATAATTGCAAATACTGTAAAGGGCAAGGGAGTCTCGTTTATGGAGAATGACATTTTATGGCATGGCAAAGCTCCAAGCCACGAGCAAGCAGAACAAGCAATTAATGAAATAGAGCATTCGTGAACTGTGACCGTGATTCGTAACCGGGCACGGTCCACGGACACGGATACGATAAAAATGGCTGAACTTAAATCCCTAAGAGATACTTATGGTGAGACAATTGTAGAACTTGGCAAATCAAATCCAAACATCATAGTCTTGGATGCAGATTTATCATTTTCTACACGCACTCATCGCTTTAAGGAAGCTTTCCCTAATAGGTTCTTTAACCTCGGTGTAGCAGAAGCAGATATGATGGGTACGGCTGCAGGACTTGCATCCTGTGGCAAAACCGTCTTTGCATCAACATTTGCTGTCTTTGCCACCGGAAGAGCGTGGGACCAGGTTCGCCTCGGCATTGTATATTCTAAATTGAATGTCAAAATAGTTGCCTCTCACAGTGGAATAGAAGTCGGCGAGGACGGCTATTCTCATCAGGCAATAGAAGATATAGCTCTGATGAGAGTATTGCCTGCAATGAGAGTTATTGTCCCTTGCTGTGCAAATCAGACAAGAGCAGTCATCCGATTTGTCGCTAAAGAAAAAGGACCTTTTTATGTTAGACTCATCAAACACTCTCTTCCAATACTTTATCCTGAAGATATGGAATTCAAGCTTGGACAAGCAACGACACTAAAACAAGGCAAGGATATTACTATCGGAGCCATAGGAAGTATGGTCCCAAGAACATTAGAAGCTCATAAAATCCTAAAAACAAAAGGAATCAGTGCAAAAGTAATTGACTTCGCTTCAGTAAAGCCCATAGACGAGGAAGCAATAAAGCAAGCTTGTGATGAGACGCGAGGATTCATCACCTGCGAAGACCACACAACAGCTGGGGGACTTGGAGACGCGGTAGCTCAAGTGATTTTAGCTCATCATCCGATACCTCACTTGAGAATCGGAATTCAGGGAATTTTTGGGGAATCAGGTACATCACAAGATTTATATGAAAAACACGGCCTCACCGCAAACCATATCGCAGAAAAAGCAGAAAAGTTATTGAAATATTAGAAACTAATAGAGATTCATAGAAATTCATTGTCCTTTGCGTCTCTGTCGTAGACTCGTATGAGCGGTGAAAGTATTTTAATCAGTGTAATCTGTGGTTCCCCAAATATAAAATTAGGGAGAATTATTTGGTGAGGATAAGCTTCTTTGTAGTCTTGTGGTTCGGGGCTACAAAGCTTGCAAAATATATTCCTGATGGAAATTCCCGGGCATTCCATTCAACTTTATGATACCCGGAGTAAACCTCTCCGTCAACTAAAACTTTCACAACTCTTCCCATAACATCATAAATCTTCAAGGAAATATACTTTTTGCTGGCTACTAAATACTCAATACCGACTACTGAAGAAAATGGATTTGGCTTAACCCATAACTCTTTTTCCTTGCCAGAGGAGTATGGAGAGTATAGTTTAGTACATAGAATTTCTCCATTATCACTAACTGCCCACCCGTGTGATGTGTCTATAAAACATATAGAATTTATTTTACTTGATATAGGAGTGTGTTCCCTTATCCAATTATTGCCCCCATCTCTTGTTCTAATAATAGTTCCATTATTTCCTGCTGCCCAGCCATTTAATGAATCAAGAAAGTCAACAGTATGAAGACAACTTGTTACTCCGCTTGCCTGCTCTACCCAAGTAGTTCCTCCATCTGCAGTATGAAAAATTTTACCGCCTACTCTCCAGCCATGTAAAGTATCCACGAAAACCATATCGGAGGAAGGATATGATAACTCGCTAATTGCCGATAGACTTTCTAATCCTTTGTCAGTATAGAATAAAGAAAAAGAGACCCTATCGTTATCATATAGCTCAAACCAACCATGTAAGGAATCAGTACAAAATCCTAATCCATGTACTCCATAGCTCATCCCCCGAGAGATTCCCCATCCATGTTTCCCATCCAGTGAACGAAAAACTGTCCAAAAGCCATACATATCACTTGTACTTCTATAGCCGTTTTCCATATAAAAACCATAGGTTGAATCTATTATACAGATATCGTCGATTTTTTCATGTGTACTCGACAGAAGATGGTTAGCAAGAGAACAGTTTTTACTTTCCTCACTGCTCCATGTTTTACCACCATCTATACTATGAAGTAAAATACTATAAGAACCATCCTCCGGCCATGGAGGTCCATAAGAATAATACTTACAACCTCCAGCCCAGCCTTCAAGAGAGTCAAAAAATCCTACGGCATACAAATCTTGACTTGTATCTGTATATACTTTATCCCAATTCCCACCTCCATTTGTAGTGCGAAGTATTAGTCCTTTGTTGCCCTCTGAGCCAGCAGCTATCCAGCCGTGACTGGTATCAACAAAATGCACATCGCGAAGCGTTCCATCAACACCACTTTCCTGCAAAGTCCATCCCCCAAATAAATTTAATGGCAAAAGGAATGCAATTAGTACCAACAACTTTTTCATCTCTATAAATCTATATACTCCTTTTTCTCTCAAAAGTCAAGTTTTAAATTCGTGTTTAGCGATAAGGAGATTATAAAAGTTATTCTTCTTGTATCACCCTTTTTGCTTTCCCTTTCACTTTCTGGGCAAGGTCATCAAAAATTGTGTAGATAAGAGGAATAACTATTAGCGTGAGAAGCGTGGAAATAAGGAGTCCGCTCATAACCACAATAGCCATAGGAGACCGCATCTCTGAGCCTTCAGAGCGACTGATTGCCATAGGTAACATTCCAAAGATAGTGGTAAAAGCTGTTATGAGGATAGGTCTTAATCTCGTTTTCCCAGCTAATACGAGAGCTTCATAAATTTCCATACCCTTTTTACGTAAACGATTGGTATAATCTATGAACACTATAGCATTATTAACTACAATTCCTGCAAGGATTATCACTCCCATAAGAGCTGGCAAGGATACTGTTTTATGAGTGAGAAAGAGTGCCAAGATAACTCCAACTGCAGCAAGAGGCATAGTGAACATTATTATAAATGGATGCATAAATGACTCGAATTGAGCCGCCATTACCATATACACAAGAATTATAGCCAGCAGGAACGCAATACCCAGAGCTGTAAAAGTCTCTCGCATCTGCTTATATTCACCACCAAATTCTATTGCATAACCTAATGGAAGAGTTTTCTTCAAGGGTTCAACCTTTTTTGTAATATCTTTTATAATACTTCCCAAGTCTCTATCTTCAGTATTTGCCGTAACCGAGACTTTTCTGTTTTGCTCTTCTCTTTCTATCCTGACAGGACCTTCGGTCAAAACTATCTCTGCTACTTGTTTTAAGAGAATAGTTACACCGAGAGGAGTTGTAATAGGAATATTTTCAATGTCCTTTACATTTTGAACATAACTTTCTCTGAATTCCACCAATATATCCACCTCTTCCCCCTTTTCCCTAAATCTTGAGGCAGTCATACCCTGAATAGCTGTTCTCACTTCCTGTCCTATTTGATGAACAGTTAATCCAAACAGAGATGCTTTCTCTTTATCAAT
>JAGMCN010000051.1 GCA_023129235.1 Caldifarciminota bacterium
GGTAGTGCCCAACGAGTGAAAGAAGGAGTAATTCTTCAGCAAGGAAGCCTCCTCTTAAACTCAAAACTCAAAACTCAAAACTCAAAATGGTATCAAATTGGACTGACCCAGATTGTGGGACGTGAGATTAAGATAGAAGAAATTATTAGTGCGGTGAAAGAGAGCATGAAAAATATGGGAGTAAAAATTGTAAATGGAGTTCTTACTTCCGAGGAGAAAAAATTGGCAGATAAGCTTGTGCCCAAATACCAACGGCATCAGACTAAATGCCTAAATTCCTAAACACCTAAATACCTGAAAAAGAATTAGATTTTAGGCATTTTGGACTTTTAGATATTTGAATTTATGGAAAGATGGTTTACTCCTCAAGAAAGAGGAGTTGTTTTGTTTTTGATATTTGCTCTTGTACTTGGAGGTATTATTTACATATATAAATTAAAGAACCCTTATTTTGCCCCAGAACTTAAAATTACAAGAGAAGAAAAAAGAGATGCTGAAATCCAAGAGTTAATTCAGAAAACTAAAACTAATCTTGAATCATTAGATTCCTTAACTACACAGGTAAATATTAACAAGGCAAGCAAAAAAGAACTTATGAAACTCTCTGGGATAGGAGAAGTTTATGCTCAAAGAATTATAGACTACAGAGAAAGAAATAACGGATTCAAAAACATAGAGGAAATAAAGAGAATAAGAGGAATAGGGAAAAAGAAATTTGATAAATTAAAAGAGAAGATTACAATATAACAAACTATTTACAGAATATTTGACAAGAAATACACATAATTCATTAGTTATGTTCATCTGTGGTTTTTTCTCTTGACAAATGTAAAACATTAGATATAGCTATTTGTAAAGGAGGGAAAATGGGAATAACTGCTTTTGTGCTCATAAAATTGAAACCGGGAACGGCTGGAGAAGTTCTCAAGACTTTAAAGAAATTTACTGAGGTCATAGAAGCTCATATGGTTACAGGGATTTATGATATAGTAATAAGTGTTAAGGTCAAGGACCTCAAGGAACTCGGTGAATTGGTTGCAGAAAAAATACATGAAATAGAAGGTGTATCATCTACGGTTACCTGTATTGTAGTTGCCTAAACAAGTTCAACCGGATCCACATCTATTACAGTCTCTTTGGGAACTATAGAAGTAAGAGATAATTCAGAAGGGTTTTTTGCTTTTAGCAAGAAGTGAAATCTGAACTTTCCTTTTTTCCGTTCAATTGGACAGGGGGAAGGTCCGAGAAAGTTTAGATTCTTTTCTTTCAAACTAACGAGAAGTTTATAAGTTTTTTCTTTAACTTTGGTCTTATTTGTCCCCTCTATTAAAATTCTCACAAGATGAGAATAGGGGGGATACAGATGTTTTTTTCTCAACAGCTTTTCTGACTGGTAAAAACTCTGATAATCATTTGAAAGTAAGTACTTTAATGCCCGATGTTCTGGATTGTAAGTTTGCAGAACCGTTTCTTTCCCCTTATTAATCAATCGCGTAAGTAGAGAAAAAGTATGTTCCGCACCCCTAAAATCAGGAAGATTTAATCCAGTATCTGCTGAAATCACACCTATCAGTCCTACTTCTTGGAACTCAATCGGCTTAGCAACAAACTGGGTTCCCAAAAGAACCTGGATTTTTCCGTCGGCAAAAGACTTAAATATATGATTTACATACTTTCTTGAAGTTATATCAAGGTCTAACCTAAATATCCGCACTCCGGGAAATAGTTTTAAAAAAGCCCGTTCTACTCGCACAGTCCCAACTCCTTTACGCAATAAGTTAGTTCCTTTGCATTGTGGACAATATCCAGGTGCTCTTTCTTTATATCCACAGTAATGGCATTTTAATCCACCTGAGGCAGATACTTCCTCTCGGTGATAGGTAAGTGGAATATTACAATTAGGACAATTTGGCAGGTAGCCACAGTCTTCACAGATGACAAAAGATGCCCATCCTCGTCGGTTTAAAAAAAGGATTATCTTCTCTTGTTTCTCTATATAAGTTTTTAATTTTTTCTGGAGAAGCTCAGAAAAAATAGGGTCAATTTCTCGCCGCATATCTACCATTCGTATTTTCTTGTCAGCCTTTTTGGGAAAGACTAACTTTACCAAAGTGCTTTTTCCTATTTCTGTATTGTAGAATGCTTCTATACTTGGAGTCCTGCTTCCAGCAATATAAACACATTTGTTTGTTTTTGCACGCATTGTTCCTACAACTGGAGCGAAGTATCTTGGAGACTTCCCACTTTTATAGCTTGTGTCCTGCTCCTCGTCTATAATTATGAGTCCAAGGTTCTGGACAGGAGCGAAAACGGCACTTTGAGTTCCAACTACAATTGAGGTTATTCCTTGCTTGATACGAAGCCATTCTACCCACCGCTCCTCCTTTTTTAATTTTGAGTGAAGTAAAGCAACCCGGTCTCCAAATTTCTTTTGTAGAAAAGAAAAGACAGGAGCAGTTAATTCAATCTCAGGAACAAGCAATATACTGCTTTTTCCTTGTCTTAGAGTTTCTTCTATTGCGTGAAGATAAATATGCTTTCTCGTAAGCCCATAAAGCAAGATACTTTTAAACTCATTTTTCTCGAGTGCATTGCTAATTACAGAAGGAAGCCCTCTTTTGTCCGATAGTTTGACAGTCTTGAACTCTTGAACCCCTAAACTCTTGAACTCTTGAACCCCTAAACTCTTGAACTCTTGAACTCTTGTCTTCCCAAGCCCCGGCACCATAAGGTTAAGAACCATACCCAATGATGACTGATAATAAGAGGACATCCATTTGCCAAGTTCTATGAGTTTATTAGAAATAAGAGGCTCGGGATAAGAGAATCGAGTTATCTCTTTTATATTTTTGATATTTGATATTTGACTTTTGGTTTTTGTTCCTACAATCCAGCCACTGGCTTCCCTGTTTTGAAGTGGCACTTTGACAAGTGATCCAATTATTGCTTTCTCCTTGTAGTTAGCCATCTTTTTCACTCTGTATACAAAAGTTCCAATTTCTAATGCAACATCTACAAACATTTAGACTATATTAGATAAGTCCTACCAAGAAGTCAAGACAATAGTTCAATACGAACAAAACATAAAATTCGGTTAAGCTTTACAAAAAAAAAGTTGACATCCATAGTTTATTCTATAAAATTCACACTGTGGTATTCCGTAAAAAAGTTATAGAAATTAGATTTAAAGGAGGAAAAATGAGAAGTTTTATCTTAAAACTTGTATGTTTGTGTAATTTAGTAATCTTCACCTCTTCATCGGTATTTGGAAGTGTAGGGACAAATGCTTTTGATTTCTTGAACTTACCAAATGGTGCAAAACATGCCGGGATTGGTGAATGTAGTATGGGAATGATTGGAGACCCATTTGCTCTTTTCTCAAATCCTGCGGGACTTAAAACAGAAATACCAAAGCTTGGGTGTACATATACCGATTATATAGCTGGAATTCAAGGAGGATGCGGAGTCTATGTTTTGCCAGCAATGGAGGGGACTTTTGGAGTGGGAATAAGTTACTTAAATTACGGAAAAATCCCGGGAATGGATGCGAGTGGAGGAGATTTAGGAACTTTCTCGCCTCAAAGTCTTATGCCTATTTTAGGATATGCAAGAGATTTTGGCAGCTCTTTTGGTAGCTCTCTCGTAGGAGCGAGTGCTGAAATTATATGCGAGACAATAGAGGAATATACAAGTATAGCTGTTGCAGGAAGCTTTGGGTATTTATTTTATCCAGAACAATTGAAAGGGCTTGTAATTGGTGGGACACTCCAAAACTATGGAAGACAAATTGCGAAATTTAATATGACAAAAGAATACATAACAACTTTTGCGAGATTGGGGGCAAGTTATTCTATGTTTAATAAATTTGTGCAGGTTTCAGCAGAAATAAATCTTCCGGAAAGAGATTTTATTTTCGGTGTAGAATGGATGCCATCAAAAATACTCACTATAAGAGGAGGTCGTTACTCTTGGGGAAAAGATTTAGAAGTCGGTAAAGACCTTGATGTATTTGCCGGGCTCTCTTTCGGGTGTGGGTTTAAAACCAACAAACTTTCATTAGATTATGCATTAACTCCAAAGGTAGACTTTGGTATAGTGAATCGGATTTCACTCACTTATTTGTTTCCTTCTGCTTCTGAAGAGAAGCCAGAACCCAAAGAAGAAATTCATTTAGAGAAAACTCCTATAGAGAAAACTCCGATTGATGAGTCTCAAGATGAGTGATGCGGAAAATCTACCACAAAGACTCAAAGACACAAAGGTCACAAAGTTTTTTATTCTTCTTTGTGTTCTTCGTGCCTCTGTGACTTTGTGGTGAAAAGTAAAGTGGCTAATGCGGAAAATCTCAAAAATTTATGTGCATCATTCTGCATTACCAAGAGACAAATCACTTTCAGAGATAAGAAAATTACATCTTGCTCGTGGATTTGAGGATGTTGGTTACCATTTTATAATTGATAGCAAAGGGGAAATCTTGCAAGGAAGGTCGGTTGAAGAAACAGGAGCTCATGTGAAAAGAGACAACATAGAATCCATCGGAATATGTGTTTGTGGAAACTTTGAAGAAGAACAACCGCTTCCTTCACAACTTGAGGCATTGGAAAAACTTATTTCTTCTCTTTATAAAAGGTTTGGGAAATTGCAAGTTCTGGGACACCGAGATTACTCAGAGTCAGATACTCTTTGTCCAGGACGCTATTTATATCAACTATTACCTGAATTAAGAAGTAAGATTAAGGTTTCGCAGAACTCTGTGGAAAAGAGGTAAAAAAATATGAAGAAAAAAGCAAAATTGAAATTATCTATGACTAAATGGGGTGTAGTAATATTAGCAATAGTTTTAGCTGACTTTTCATATGCAGTGGACTTAAAAGGAAAGCTGGGAATGGGAGCAAGATGGTGGGGTGTTCCTTTTATTGCTCTTGCTACTACTCGCTATGGATTTACATCCAAGTTTTCTGCAGAACCAGTTTTAGGATATTACCGATGGCACAACGAATATACATCTGGTGACACAAATTCTACTCACTCTAGTGAAGATAAATATTCATTGCTACTGGTAGGTGGATTAGGGAACTTCTCCGTGCGAGCAAATGCCAAAGGTAATGTGTACATACGCATAGGAGGACTATTGGCAACCGGGAATAGATCATACTCCTCAAATGGGTATAACCGGTCGGGAGAGATGAGGGGCTACGGAGCACTTGTTGGATATGGGCTTGAACATTTCGTCTCCGAGCACTTTGCAATAAGTGTAGGTATGCTATCTTGCTGGTGGATGTACACAGATGAGTATGTAAGGGATGCATTTACATCTAAGAGTTCTATCTCTGGGCTTATATTTGGGAACCAACTTCTTGACTTTGCAGTAATGTGGTATTATTAAGCTGTTCAAATTAGGTTGTAGGAACGATATAGGCAAGAATAGAGTTGATGGTTTGTCAAAGCGAACAACTATTACCTGAATTAAGAAGTAATATTAAGGTTTCACAGAACTCTGTGGAAAGGAGGTATAATGGGTAGTTTAGTACTTGTGTTATTTATGGTATTCACCTCAGGAGAAGTAACTCATCTTTTAGGGGGACCAAAAGATAAACCCATAGTATGGAGAATGGGAGGTAATTATCATCTTTTGAGAAACGAAACTTACTGGAGTGAAGTTATGCCGGGCTTTGCATATGAAAATGCTCCGGGTGGATATGCAAAGATAGACTTCACATTATTACGACTTGGAGCCCCTGAAAAATACAAATATTCTAAAGTGACCCATGGGCATCTTGAATTTGCAAGAAAGCTTCAAGAATTCCTTCATCCAAAAGGACTATATCTTGGATATTATGCCGGAATCTATAATTTAATTGGAACTCATGCCTTGGGAGAAATACAAACTCAAATACTTACTCCCGGTGGTATCTCACTTGGTGTATTTTGTGGAAAGCTACCAGCTTATCCTTACTTCTCACTTTCTGCAGGAGCATCTTTAGTCAAAGAGGAATGGAATATAGGTGAAGAAAATGGTGTTATGGAATCCACAGGATTTTGGGGAACAGGTAGAGCAGGTTTGCTTTGGCAACTTAGAGCACATTTTGCTCTGGATGTTTCAGTTACTTATAGTTATCTTACTCGTAGACCTTCCGAAGGAACGATAATTCCTACAATCGTGCCAGAAGGTTTGGAAGAAGAAAACATTCAAGAAATTAGAATTGGGGTAGGACTTGTATTTGCAATGCCCTGGATAGTGGAGAAAACAATATATTAAGTTATTAGTTGTTGGGTTTTAGTTGTTTATACACTCCTATACTCGCAAATTTCTCCATTCTCTTTTCCACAAGAACATCGGGGGAAATACTTGAAAGATGATTAAGATGTTTCGAAATTGTCTCTTTTAAGATATTTGCTGCTTTCTGGGGGTCACGATGTGCTCCTCCATCCGGCTCTTTAATAATTTCGTCAATTACTTTGAATTCTAAAAGGTTCTTCGGAGTTAGTTTCAAAGACTCAGCGGCCTCAGGAGCACGATTTACATCTCTCCACAGAATAGATGCACAAGCTTCGGGCGGAATTACAGAGTAAAATGCATACTCTTGCACTAAAACAATATCTCCGACTCCAATTCCAATTGCTCCTCCTGACCCTCCCTCACCGGTTATCATCACAAGTATTGGGACTTTCAAAGTACTCATCGCTTTTATATTTTCTGCGATAGCTTGTGCCTGTCCACGCTCTTCTGCTCCTATACCAGGATATGCTGCTGCTGTGTCTATAAAAATAACTATCGGCTTTCCAAATTTTTCACCAAACCTCATTATTCGCAATGCCTTGCGGTATCCCTCAGGATGTGCCATCCCGAAATTTCGGTAAATCCTTTCCTGCGTTCTCCTTCCTTTCTCATTGCCTATCAAAACAACCGACTTTCCATTGATTTTCCCTATCCCTGTTATTATTGCTGGGTCATCTCTGAAACATCTATCACCATGTAATTCAAAAAAATCAGAGAAAATCAACTTTATGTAATCCGATGTATGAGGTCTATCAGGATGTCGAGCAAACTGAACCCTTTGCCAAGAAGTAAGATTTAAATATGTTTCTTCCTTTAATTTTGTGAG
>JAGMCN010000052.1 GCA_023129235.1 Caldifarciminota bacterium
CTTATAGGCCGTGTGGGATTCGAACCCACGACTCCTGGATTAAAAATCCAGTACTCTACCAGCTGAGTTAACGGCCCACAATTAACTTAATATATTCTACTCTAAAATTGTCAAGGTTTTTCTGATTTTTTTTGCCACTCAACCCCTTTCGTGTAATTTTTTCATAAATAACTGCAAATAAAAACTCGTTGCAGGGAACGAAAGAGTTGTGGATGTCTACGAAAGTTCTGGGGATGTCCCCAAAAGTTGCGACCATTAATTATATTCTCGTAATTATATTCTCGCAGGTAAAACCTGCTCCTACTATATACTCTTTTACAAACAAAGATTACACGGAATTCGGTAAATCTCTTAATTTTTTACTTGATTTCTTGTATTTTCTTATCAATAATGTAGATATGGATTATTTTATCTCTGAAGAACAACGCAAGTTGAAGGAAACTGCGGCACGGATTGCTCAGGAAAAGATAGCCCCGCAACGAAGAGAACTTGACAAACTTGATAAATTCCCACACGAGATTCTTAGGGAACTTGCCGAGAACGGGATGTTCAAAACATTTATTCCCAAAGATTACGGCGGAAGCAGTTCCTCAACATTAGATTTATGTCTTGCAGTCGAAGAGATTGCAAGAGTATGTGCAGGAGTAGGAACTGCTTATGCAGCGACTGCCCTTGCGGCAACTCCAATAATCTTTTTTGGCAATGAATCCCAGAAATCAAAATACTTGTCAAAAATAGCTGAAGGCACCATTGCAAGTTATGGACTTACTGAATCTCAAGCTGGGTCAGATGTGGCCGGAATACAAACAAAAGCAGTAAAGGATAGAGATTCTTACATAATAAATGGGGGAAAACAATTCATAACAAATGGAGGAGAAGCAGAAATTTATGTTGTCTTCGCCTCAACCAATCCAAAACGAGGAGCACGTGGACTATCTGCTTTTATTGTGGAGAAAGATACTCCGGGTTTCTCATTTGGCAAACTTGAGGACAAGCTTGGTATCCGTTCTGCTTATACGAGGGAACTTATTTTCGAGGATTGTAAGGTCTCGAGCTCAAACATCCTTTCAAAAGAGGGATTTGGATTTATAGTTGCAATGCGCACATTTGACTATACTCGCCCGGGAGTGGCAGCTCTATCTGTTGGAGTAGCTCAGGGAGCTCTCGATGAAGTTATGAAGTATCGCGAGATTATATCTTTTGAACGAACGCAATTTATGATTGCTGAACTTACGGCGAAAGTCGAGGCAGCAAGGGCTTTTGTTTATGCGGCAGCAAGACATATAGACTCAGGAGCTAAGAACATCTCCAGATATTCAGCGATGTCAAAACTGTTTGCCTCAGATATGGCTATGGAGGTTACCTCAAAGGCAGTAGAGATTTTTGGACTCTCCGGATGCTCGGAGGATTATCCGGTTGCAAAGATGTTTCGTGATGCAAAGATAACCCAAATCTATGAGGGGACAAACGAGATTCAAAAAGCTGTGATAGGAAGAGAGCTTACAAGATAGAGATAGAGAGTTGAGACAGAGTTTTTCCTCTATCTCTATCTCAAGACTCAACTCTGTAATTATTAACATAAAATGCTATTATTTCTATTCTTGAGTTATCCTTTTTTAGATTCTCTTTTTGCTCAATATAGTTTAAATAAACCAGAACGGCTTCAAATGATTGCAAAATGTTCATTGGCTCAGGATACTGTGTTTAAAGTGCATTTCGTGAAAGGAGAAGAGCTTGCAGTAGAAGGTCCACCTCTGGCAAGAGAGCTTGTAAAGGGTGCTCTTATATTGACGGGTCTTGGATTACCTGAATTATACAGAAATTTTGGAGGAGTACTTTTTATTGATACTGTGATTGCTGAGGGGAACTGGTTTACTATTACCCCAAAAGATACATTCTTGTTCGTGGAAGCTAAATTGAAAATAGAGAATTGGCTAATAAAAGAAGCAAGGATAAGAGCACAAGGGCAAGATATACAGGGAAAAATCACTTATGAATCTGGTCTGCCAGTAA
>JAGMCN010000053.1 GCA_023129235.1 Caldifarciminota bacterium
AGGGAAAGTATGTAAGATTCAGAAGCAGGGAGCATTGTATGGAAGAGATTGATAATGTCCTGACTACCTATAACGTGAAAACACTTTATTTCAACGATGATGTATTTACACTGAATCGAGAATTCGTGATAGATTTTTGCCGGGAATACAAGAGAAGATTTAAAATGCCGTTTCACATCAATACCAGGGTTGAGAAACTGGATGGGGAAATGTGCAGAGCGCTTAGAGATGCAGGCTGTTCTCGTATGGATATCGGCATTGAATCCGGCAGCGAAGATTTCAGAAGAGAGGTTCTTAAACGAGATATGAGAAATTCTGAAATCATAAAGTGTTTTCGCATGGCGCGTGATACGGGAATTAAGACAAAATCCTTTAATATTGTTGGATTTCCATGTGAGACCCCCGGGATTGCTGGAGAGACTGTCCAACTGAACCAGCTTATCAAACCCGATAGCCTGGTTGTGTATATTTTCGAACCATATCCTGGAACAGAGTTATTTGAAACTGCCAAATCAAAAGGTTTTCTGAAAAGCAGCCCGTGGGAAGAATCTTTCGAACCGAGGACTGATACTGTGCTGGATATGCCGGAGTTCAAGAGAGAGGATATAAGAAAAATTTACAGGAATTTCGGTTTTAATGTTTACAGAAATACCAGTATTCTGAAAGCTCTTTTTTACAAAGTATATTATTCTGAGCACGGGGAACTTATTCTGAGACTTTTCTCTCCATTCAAGAAAATCTTGAGGAAATTGGTAATGGGGGTATAAACATGAATGATACGGGAATCACGAGGATCCGGAAAGAGTTTGAGGATTCAGGAAGATCGAGCTTTCAAAAATATCAGGACCTCTTTGTTGGCTCGAGAAGTATTCTGAAACTGATAATGTACGAATTCATAAATCTCTTTGTTTCAGGATTACCGGGGGCATTTGGGATTTTACTCAGGTCTATCTTCTACCCTCTGATTCTCGAGCATACCGGCAGGAACGTTTCTTTTGGACATCATATTGTGTTCAGGCACCCATGGAAGGTTAAGATCGGCGACAATACGATTATTGATGATTACTCTCTTCTGGATGCTAAAGGTGAAACTAATGAAGGGATTTCCATAGGAAAAGATGTATTTGTGGGCAGGAATACAATCCTCAGTTGTAAAAACGGAAATATCAGGATTGGAGATGGGGCAAATATTGGTTTTAACTGCGAGGTTTTCTCATCGAGCGAAGTAGAGTTAGGAAAAAACGTGCTTATGGCTGGTTACTGCTATGTTATTGGAGGCGGACATGAATTCAGGGAGTTGGGTATTCCTGTAGTCGAGCAGAAGGAAATATCTTCCGGAATAAACATTGGGGAAAATGTCTGGCTTGGGGCCAGTGTAAAAGTGCTTGATGGCGTTTCGATCGGAAAAGATGCAATAGTTGGAACAGGAGCAGTTGTTGCAGAAAATATTCCTGAAGGTAGTGTTGCTGTCGGCATACCTGCTAAGGTTATAAAGAAAAGGTAAATTTAATATTTATGCAAAACTTTTTGGGGATATATTTAGCAGAGATAGGAAACTTTTTGAAAAGGGTGTATCCTCCGTTTGTCACTGCGGTTAGACCCGCCTCTCCTGGCGAAGGAGTGCCGGTTTTCGTGTTTCACAGGGTCAGGGACAAGCAATTTTCGGAACAACTTGAGTTTCTGGCAAAGAACAATTATCGGACTTTAACTGCAGACGAATTGTTTGATTTTGTCCTGAAAGGTAAGAAGACCCCTGAGAAAAGTATTGTCCTTACGTTTGATGATGGAGAAAGAAGTCTCTATACGGTAGCATTCCCGCTTCTTAAGAAATTTGGTTTTAAAGCTACATCTTTCATTGTGCCTTCTTTTATCAGTGAAGGGCAGGATTATAAGCAATCAGGCAAACAATGGTTGAGCTGGAGTGAAGTGAATGAAATGGAAAGAAGCGGATTTATCGATTTTCAATCGCATACCTTAGAGCATGAGAAGATGTTTATCAATGATGAAATTGTAGATTTTTATCATCCAAATCTCTTCGTTGATGAGCTCGGGCTTGATGTTCCAACTGTCCTGTCAAATGAAAATTATTGTAAGTTAGCCGGATTTGGCGCACCTGTGTACAGGATGGGTTCAAGAATGGATTCATCATTGAGATATTTTGATGATGAAAGATTAAGGATGGATTGTATTGAACATGTAGAGAACCATGGAGGAGTTTCTTTTTTAAAACAACGAGGGTGGAGACAAAAGATTGACCGTCTTTTTAGAAAACTGCAGGAAGATAGAG
>JAGMCN010000054.1 GCA_023129235.1 Caldifarciminota bacterium
AAGCTCGGGCGAATAATAGCAGGAAAACCAATCTTGTGTACTATCTGGAGTGATTCCTCCATGTCATAAGCATATCCACTTTCAGGCACTAAGAGACCAATTTTTGTCATCGCTTCCTTAAACAAGTTTCTATCCTCAGCTTTTTTAATTGTATCTATGTTCGCACCTATAAGTTCTACTCCATACTTTTCAAGAGTTCCATCAGATGATAAGGATACTGCAATATTCAGTGCAGTTTGTCCTCCCATTGTGGGAAGAAGAGCATCAGGTCTCTCAAGTTCAATTATTTTAGCACATATGTCTGGGGTAATAGGCTCTATATAAGTCCTATCCGCAAGTTCTGGATCAGTCATAATAGTAGCCGGATTGCTATTTACTAAAATGATTTTGTATCCTTCCTGACGGAGTGCTTTACAGGCCTGGGTTCCGGAGTAGTCAAATTCACACGCCTGTCCAATCACAATTGGGCCGGAGCCGACAAGCATTATCTTTTTAATGTCTTCTCTTTTTGGCATAAGTTGTTAAGGATTAAGGATTAAGTTTTTTGTATAATCCACTTAGCATCCGACCAATTTCACCACATTAAATGTTTTCATAAACTTAATTCTTACTGCTTAATCCTTAATTCTCGTTAATTCAACAAACTCCCTGAGTAGATAATTTGTATCATGTGGACCGGGCGAGGCTTCTGGATGATACTGAACCGAGAAAATAGGGTATAAACTGTGTCTCATTCCTTCAACTGTTCCATCATTGAGATTCCGGTGAGTAATGACACAACCCACTTTCTCTAACGAGTCAGGGGTCACAGCAAAACAATGGTTTTGCACTGTAATTTCAATTCGCTGAGTCATAAGATTCTTAACAGGATGATTACCACCATGATGACCAAACTTTAATTTATAAGTTTTCGCTCCTAATGCAAGTGAAAGTATCTGATGGCCGAAACATATTCCAAAAATTGCTTTTATCTCTTTGGACTTTGAACTCTGAACTCCAACCTTTTTCTCTATAATCTCTTTTGTATTACGAATAGCATACGGTACTCCCTCTGGATCGCCAGGACCGTTAGAAAACAAAATCCCATCGGGCTTTAGGGCAAGGACATCAGAGCTTGACGTATCTGCGGGTACCACATGGACTTTGCATCCAAGAGATCCCAGCATTCGAAGAATGTTATGCTTCACGCCAAAGTCATAAACAATTATTTTTGGTCTGGAGTCATCGGCGTCCCAGTCTCCCGATTTTTGACTATCACGGATGGCAACCTTCTTAACAAGGTCTTTTCCAATCAATCCTGGAGAGTCTTTCGCTTTCTTAACTAAACTTTCCTTATTTGAGTCTATAGTGCTTATAATGGCTTTCATTGAACCTTTACTACGAACATGCCTCACAAGTGCTCTTGTATCTATATCTCTTATCCCAATAGTCCCATGTTTTTCAAGAAACTCGCCGAGACTGGTTTTGCTCCTCCAGTTACTTGGTAGTTCGGAGTATTCTCTGACCACAAATCCCTCAACCCAAATCCTTGAGGACTCAAAATCTTCTTTGTTTACACCATAGTTTCCAATTAACGGATAGGTCATCACAACAATCTGCCCCTTATAAGAGGGGTCTGTAAGAATCTCTTGATAACCACACATACTGGTATTGAAAACAATTTCTCCTGTTCTTTCTCCTACTGCCCCAAAAGATTTACCTTCAAATATTATTCCGTCTTCAATCGCAAGAATTGCCTTCATAATAAATTGTTTGCCAAAGTTTGTATCTCTTTCTTCACTATGTTCTTGAGGTTTCGACGCTCCACACTAACTTTGTAGTCAAGAATATCATATATATCTTTGCAAAACTTATTGGAAAATGAATGATATTCGTTAATAGAAAGTTCCTTTAAGCTCTTGTTTTTCTCTATAGCGTATCTAATAAGTAGGCTTACTATCTTGTGACTCTCTCTGAATGGGATACCTTTCTTTACAAGGTAGTCGGCAAGGTCAGTAGCTAAAAGGTAACTGTTTATTGACTTGCTTATTTTCTCTTTGTTGAATTTAAGAGTTGCCATTACATTTTTAAATATCTTTAAACAGGCAAGAACGGTACTTATAGTATCAAATAAAGGCTCTTTATCCTCCTGAATGTCTTTATTATAAGTTAATGGCAAACCTTTAAGCACAGTTAGAAGTGTAAATAAATTGCCAAAAACTCTACCTGTTTTACCTCTTATAAGTTCAAGTGAGTCTGGGTTTTTCTTCTGAGGCATAAGACTACTTGAACTACACAGACTATCATCTATCTCTATAAAGCCAAATTCAGAAGATGACCATATTATGAAATCTTCACTGAATCTACTAAGATGCATCATCAGGATAGCTATAGAAGACAAAAACTCAAGGATAAAATCCCTATCACTAACTGCATCTATACTATTTTCTGAAACCTTAGAAAAGTTTAATTCTTTTGCCAGAAACTTTCTATCTAAGTTATATGGATTTCCAGCAATTGCCCCTGAGCCTAATGGGCAGGTATCCATTCTCTTATAGCAATCAAGAAGTCTCTCCTTATCTCTCCTTAACATAAATGCTAAAGAGAGAATATAATGGCTGAAAAGAATTGGTTGTGCTTGTTGCAGATGGGTGTATCCAGGCATTATTAAATCTATATTATCTTTTGCAATCTTAACAATAGCTTTTTGGAGAGAAGTTATCACCTCGACAATATTTTTTATCTCTTTTTTTAAATACATTCTCTCATCAAGAACAACTTGCTCATTTCTACTTCTTCCCGTGTGGAGTTTTTTCCCTACCTCTCCCAATTTTTCGGTTAGCCGATGTTCAATAGCAGTATGAATATCCTCTATCTGTAGCGGGAGAGGTATTTCCTGCCGTATCTCATCTTTGATTTCCTGAAGAGCATCTACTATCTTTTGCAATTCCTTATCAGTAATCACTCCAGCTTTTTGTAATGCCTTTACATAAGCAATACTTCCTTCTATATCTTCTTGGTAAAGGAGTCTGTCAAAGTCGATGGAAGAATTAAATTCTTCAAACTCTTTCTTCATTTATCATTTCTTCGAGTTCTTTGTGTCTCTGCGGTTAAACTTATTTCAATCTCTTAAGTGCGAGCTCAATTCTATTTAAAGCAAAATCCACTTCCTCTTCTGAAATAATTAGAGGAGGAAGAAATCTTGCTATATTCCCTGTGGAAAGTGAGGATTTGATTTTGCAATTCTTAAGCTCCTCTTGAAATTGAGAAACATATTCTTTTGAAGGAAGCTTAATCCCTATCATCAAACCTAATCCCCGAATTTCCTTTATGAGAGGAGACCCAATATTATGCAATCCTTCAAAAAATTGTTTAGACCGTAAAACTACATTTAGCGTAATATTTTTCCTCTGCATCTGTCTCACAGCGATAAAAGCCGAAGTCATTGCCATTGGATTTCCACCAAACGTACTACCGTCATAGCCAGGTTTCATCTTTTCACTTACCTCTTTTTTGGTAACTACAGCGGTAACAGGAAATCCTCCACCAAACGATTTTCCTATTACCATAATATCAGGTGCAACTCCATATACTTGAGAAGCCCACCATTCATCTTCACGGATAGCGACTCTCCCAAACCCAGTTTGTACCTCATCACAAATTAGTAATGCATTATATTTATCACAAAGCTCTCTCAATGCCCTTGGAAAATCCGGAAGTGCAGGGGTATTTCCAGCTTCTTCACCCTGAATTAACTCCAGAATGACAATCCTTGCTTTTCCTGAGGATAAAATTTCCTTTATAGGTTCTATCTTATTGAAAGGGACAAAATGAACCCATTCCTCATGGTCAAGCCCAAATGGTTCACGATAATATTTATTATAAGTTATACTGACAGCACCATGAGTCCTACCATGAAATCCATTTTCCATAGCAATGACGCCTCTCTGTTTTGTATAAGCTTTTGCTATCTTCAATGCCTTATCTACTGCCTCTCCACCTGAATTCTGCCAATAGAATTGAGTTAATCCCTCAGGCATCAATTGATGTATAACTTTCAAAAATCTGGTTCTCGGTATCTGAACTCTATCTTCTTTCACAGAGATAAGCTGTCCCGCCTGATTAAAAAGCCCGAGAGCTATTTCATCGTTCTTAAAACCAAGATTCGCAGCACTATAATTTGAGTCCAGGTCTAAGTATCTTTCACCTTTAGTGGTTGTTATCCAAACTCCATCTCCAGTTACCGGAACAATGTCTTTCTCCAAATGAGACACTGGAATTTTAAATTCTTCATGAAGTTGAATTGCCTCGTTGGTTCCTATTTCTGCACCCATAAGGAGATTTTTAACCTCTTCTATCTTATCTTGAGGAATAAATTCTGTCAATATATTTGCAATCTTTTCTCCTTGAGATTCTGTAAGCTCATCTCTATCATTCCTTATTTCTACTAATTCTTTACACTTTTTAAGTACTTCAGCCGACTCTTTTTTGTTAAATACAAGCCCAATAACTTCTTCTATTCTCTCGTATGTAGCATTCAATCTTTCTGGATGCCTTTCTGGATTGTTGATAATAAGTTCTTTAAGATTCATCTTGAAACCTTCCTGCATAAGTCTTAAGGTCTAATCCCCATAATTTAATAAATCCCTCTGCCGCTTTATGGTCAAAAGTATCACTCTTATCGTATGTAGCAAGCTCATGCTCGTATAAAGAAAAAGACGACTCTCTCCCTACTATACTGCAATTTCCTTTGTAAAGTTTAAGTCTTGCTTTTCCTGTTACATTCTCTTGAGTAGACTCAATAAATGCATCAATTGCTTTTCTGAGAGGAGAAAACCAGCGTCCATAATATACAAGTTCTGAATATTTCTCTTCAACTAACTTCTTGTAATGAAGCATCTCTCTTATTAGGACCAACGATTCCAAACTCTTATGTGCTGTAATCAATAATTGAGCAGCAGGACATTCATATATCTCTCGTGACTTTATTCCAACAAGCCTGTTTTCAATATGATCTATCCTCCCAACTCCATTAGCTCCCCCAATCTGATTCAATTTCTCCACTAACTCTACAGGACTTAATTTCTCTCCGTTAATTTTTTCAGGAATTCCCTGTTTAAATTCAATCTCAAGATATGTAGGCTGAGCAGGACAACTCTCAGGCGAAACTGTAAATTCATAGACTTCTTCAGGTGGTTCAATCCACGGGTCTTCAAGAACCCCACATTCAATGCTTCTTCCCCAGATATTCTGGTCTATACTGTAAGGATTTTGAATGCCAACATCTACTGGAATCCCGTTAGTCTTTGCATACTCCATTACCTCATCTCTTGAAAGCCCCCATTCTCTTGCAGGAGCAACAATTTTTAACTCAGGGGCAAGTGCAGATATGGACACATCAAATCTGACCTGGTCGTTTCCTTTCCCAGTGCATCCATGAGTTACAGTCGTTGCCCCTTTTTTATGTGCCATATCTACAATGAGCTTTGCAATCAGAGGTCTTGAGAGCGCCGTAGAAAGGGGATATTGGTCTTCGTAGACTGCGTTTGCTTTTAAGGCAGGAAATAAATATTCTTTCACAAAAGATAACTTGGCGTCTATGCAAATAGAATCTACTGCCCCAATCCTTAAAGCTTTTTCTTTAATTGCTTCAAGATTCTCTTTTTGCCCCACATCTATTATTAAAGAAACCACATCAAAATTATATTCCTTCATAAGCCATTTAATGGCTACCGATGTATCAAGTCCACCAGAATAGGCAAGTATAACTTTTTCTCGTGTCATTACATTCCTCCTTTCACGAACATATTATCTTTCCTGTAGCATGAGAGATTATTTCTTGCCTCATTGCTTTCTCCTCCTTGATAAACGAGTTCGTGACTTGTTTATGTTAAGAATCTTTTTTCTCTTTAATAATCCTTTCATCGCTTGTTTAAAATAGTTCTCTACAGTTGGTATATTACTAACTTTGTCAATAGCAACAAAAATGGTGTCATCTCCGGCTACTACTCCCATTATTTTATCCAAATTTAGTATATCTATTGATCGAGCAACACCTTGAGCATTTCCAGCAGTCGTATGAACTATTATTAAATTTTGTGAGCGATTTATTCCCGTGACAAAATGCGAAAATTCAAAGCTAAAACTCGAGAGGTCTCCAAAATGCACTCCTTCAGCAAGTTCATATATATAGGAACCTATGCCCGTGGGAACTTTTATAATTCCCGTCTCCCGAATGTCCCTCGACAAAGTCGATTGTGCTACTTTCTCCCCAACTCCACGTAGATATTTTATCAACTCTCCCTGAGTCCTAACACTTTTTTCTCTAACAATCTCAATAATCTTATTCTGTCTCTCTCTTTTCATTGCATTTTTATTCAGAATTTTGGATAATTATACAAAACATTTGAGCTTGTCAAGTAAAAAATTCACAAAATATTCACAAAAATTGTTTCTAATGTTATACCTGCATCACGGTGGAATCTTTTTAACTTTGTGGCACTTATGAAACTTTCCGCAATGGTGCATCTTGTACCTTCGGCAATTCCTTAAAGAAGAAATAATCCGAGAATTACTGTTATTAAGAGTCCAACGAGTGTAGGCGAAGCCGTTTCCTTGAGAAAACCACTAAGCCGAACCTTGAAGTATTCAATAGATACAGAAACACAAGGATGGACTGGGGAAATAATATAACCAAGAAGTATAGCAAAAAAGGTAATCGCAAAACTATGGGGAGCCATAGAATCCAACGAGGAAGTCCCAAGAAATACTGGAATAACGATAGAAGCAGGGATTTGCACTCTTCCAGTAACAAAACCTAATCCAAAACCTATAACAACGCAGAGTAAAGTTTTGGAAAGGGATAGAGAAGCTACTAATTCTCCCACTCCAGATTCTTTGAATATATTTGAAAAAATGAACATCCCAATTACAATTAAAGCAAAATTCCAGGGCTTCATCTTTTTGCAAATCTCTTTTACATCAGCTAATTTGAACTTGCTACTTGCAAGTGCTAAAATCAAGCTACTTGAGATTGCAAGAACTGTGGCTATCTCGCTAACTTTAAACTTAAATATACTCTGCAAGGAAAAGTCCAGCAAAGGAGCCAATAAAATCACTCCCAGAGGCACCGATAGGGCTTTTAAAGAAAAATTCCCTCTATATATCAATTTCCCTTTTATTTTCCTTAAAAAGAAAAAATATCCCAAAAAGATACTTAACAAAAATAAGGGAAAAAGAGAAGGAATCACTTCATAAACTTGTAATCCAGCAATCTTGGCTGAGACAATCAGAGTAGGAGAAAGAGGATATATAAGAAACGGTATATGACGAAACCACACATTAAGAGCGGCTTTTGTCTTACCATCATCTCCTTCGCTTGCTTTTTCAACCAGAGGTGCTGAGAGCAATGCTCCACCAGGCATTGGCAACATTCCAACTAAACCGGGTGCTAATGCAAGAAATGGCTTTTTCCCTATCCTTAAGTTATTCACTATATTATCAAGTCCTCCAGATTTCTCTAAAATCCCTCCAATAATCGGAATCATTCCCATAGCAAGAGTAAGTAATAGTATAGCAGGGTCGGTTAAAGTCAGGAGGATATTTCTCCAGATATGAGCTACAGGAAGAGTGAAAAAACCAAGCACAACGCCGGCTGTTCCTATAGCTAAACCCAAGTTCTTCTTTGAAACCAACAGAAGTACTGCAATTGAGACAAAAAATCCAATCCAGGTTAACATCTTTACTTTTCCAGCTTCACAACTCCGCCATCTGTTCCAAAATATGCATCTCCTTTATCCAGAAAAATTGAATATACCCCACCTTTTATAGGAGAATTATCTTCTGTATATTTCTTCCATAAGTTACGCTTTTTATCCCACACAGAAACTCCTTTATCGGTTCCTATATAGACTTTCTTGGAATCAGCGGCTATTGATAAAATCTGCTCACCCGATAGATGAACAGGATAAGTAAATCTGTCCCATTTCTCATTTGTCCCGCTTTCTTCGGGATCCCGCTTCGGCGGGACATAAACTAAAAGCCCTTGCCTCGTGCTCCCAAAATAAATAGTAGGACCCTGCAATTCTGCGGGGTCCACAAATATCTTATATACTCCGTGTGCCAAAATCTTATCAGGGTCATCAAAGTTTTTCCACCCACCAGTCCCGATTTCATCGGGGCTCTCCCCCATTCTTTTCATTACACCTCTTGATGTAGCTACCCATATTTCTTCGGAACTTACTTTTATATCATTCACCCATACATTCTCAAAAACCTCTTCTTTCATTCCCTGCTCCATTCTAAATAGTCCATCCCGAGTTCCAATCCATAATTTACTATCCTCTATAGCTAAAGCTGTTATCTTTTCTGACGAGAACTTCTCATATCTCTCTGATTGCTTATCAAATTGAAAAAGCCCATAAGCAGTGCCAAGCCATATATGTTTTCCATCACTTACAAGTGAAACAACCTCAGAAGGCAAAAGTTCAGGCATATCAGAACCTATAAGACTACGCTCTCCAGCCAGCAAATAATAACTTGATGAACCTTGATTCAAGTCCCATCTCACTATCTCTCCCCCAGCCCCAATCCAGATATACTTTCCATCTTTCAGCATTGCTATTTGCCCTCTACCAGAGAATCCTAATACATAGCGTTCAGGAATATAACTCATTGCATTATATTTATAAACTCCCTGTCCACGAGTCCCAACCCACAGCCAATTTCCATCTCTTGCCGCACAGGTCATTTTATATTGGTTTAAAAACTTATCCATCACATAATAAGGAGCAAGCCACGGATACTGAGAGGGACTAACTTTAGGAGACCATTCCACTTCAGAGGGTAAAGAATCTAAACTTTCCCATTTACTCTTGAATTTATCAAATCTTATACATTGATGTGAATTCCATAAATATATATAATCTCTTGATATACCCAGTGAACAGGGAGTGCTGTAACCAGAAGGAAAATCACTAATCTTGTAATCTTCAAAAACTGGGTTATACCTACCAAGAGCACCTGGAGTTGTAAACCATACTTCATTATATCCAAAATCTTGAGCAACTAAATTTACATTATCAGGAAAAGCTTCACGGGCTCTTGGAACTACCCATCCACCTTTTAGCTTATCGAATCTCATAAGCCCACCTTCTCCTCCTATATAAATATATCTTATCCCGGGACTTATTGAATTAACGATTCTAAAGTCAGCGTTCCCAAAATGTGTCCACCTCCAGGGCTCCTGAATATAAGCTATGAGAACTATGCACAATAAACTAATCATTACTTTTAACCACGAATTTATCTAATTACACGAAAGACATTGGCACACAGATTTACACAGATTGGAAAGATTGTCACAGATTATATAAAAAATAACACATTCTGTGTGAATCTATTTTATCTGTGAATATCTGTGTGCAATTTTTTATTCGCTCCATTCGTGTAATTCGTGGTTCACTTAATCAGAAACATCTTCCTTGTCTTTGTGAAATCCCCTGCCTCTAATTTATAAAAATATACACCACTCCCGAGCATCTTTCCATCTTTATCTTTCCCATCCCAGACAACTCTAAACTCTTCACTCTTAACTCTAAACTTTTTAACCAACCGTCCAACTAAATCATAAATCTTCAAACTAATCTTTTGAGATTTACTATCCCCTAATCCCTGAACCCTAATCACTGTTTTTGTGGTAAATGGATTCGGATAGTTTTGAAATAATCTTGTGTGGGAAAGGTCTCCTGACCTTGATTCACTTTCTTCTACTCCCGGACATACTCTATAATATACTACAAACTTCTGTGTCGTGTCCATATTGGCAACAATTTGCAAGCTGTCACAAACAGAATTAACCCTCACCGTTTGATATATATCATCTTTACGAATATCATTACTTCCAGTTGAAGTTTTTACAATAGCTTTCCCTTCATATATTCCTGAATTTGTGTCAGTTTCTATGAGAGCAACTGCTATACCGCTCGGGTATATACTTGACTTAATAATAGCCACAGCTGCTTCTCTAAATCTTGCATTTCTATCCTCTCCATAAATCCTTAAATACAAAGTATCAGGGTCATCCCATAAGGAATCTATTACTACAGAATAATTATTATTATAATTCCTGACAGAATCTATGCTTGTTGGCTCTCCCGGCACTCCGGGAATAAAATCATACTCAAATGGCATTATATCTGCAGGACCTTCAATCAAGCTCTGGATAGCCGAACTGTCTTTATCCCACCAGAAATTATTCTCCAATGGAATAGTAATACTCGTATTATTATCAATCTCTGTATCTGGCTGAAAGGTATTATAGTAAAGGTGTGAATGAGTGATTTTAAAAGTATCGGTGGTATCTGTGTTAGAGTTAATAAAAGCCATACCTGATATTGTTTCTTGAAATGAGCCGTTATCAGCAATAAAACATGAATCAATAACGACACTTGAATAAAATGTAGTAAAGATTCCACCGCCCATATTGCTTACGTTATTCGTTATTGTATTACCCGTGAGTAAAGCAGATGAATGTAAGGCGATGAGAAGCCCACCACCATTATAAGTAGCTGAGTTATTACTTATTACATTATCAGTAATTTCAGGAGACGCCTGCTTGATGAGGAGTCCACCACCAGAACCAACACTCGAGTTGTTATTTATTATCATATTGCGAGTAATTGCAGGAGATGAATAATAGATAAAAAGTCCACCACCACTAGTGCCAGATGAGTTATTCGCTATTCTGTTATTCATAATTAGAGGAGATGATTCCTCTATGTAAAGCCCACTACCCTCATGAGTAGATGAGTTGTTACTTATCGTATTATTCCTAATTGTAGGTGACGACTGACGGATGTAAAGTCCACTACCACAACCTGCCCGGTTATTGGTTATCACACATGAATCTATCGTAGGCGATGAACTATTACAATAGATACCACCACCACTCCAGTAAAATGGCAAGTCTGCACACCCATTGGTTATTGTAAATCCTCTTATCATAGCTGCATACGAGGATGAGTCGCCAAAATTGCAGTAAATTATATGATAAGCTGTGTCAGTGGCTGTGCTGTTTAAGCCAGTTAAAGTGCAAGATTCGGCACCATTTACACTCATAAAAACTATTGAATCTTTCATCGTAATGCCAAGAGAATCTACATCCCTGACATAATAAATCCCATCGTGCACAAGCACTGTATCCCCAGCACCTGACACATTTATAGAATCCTGTATCCCCTTCGCTCCATCCGACTCATAAACATTCCTAACTTCCCCAAAAACCGATACTTGCATCGCCAGAGTTAATATACTACAAAAACTTATCAAATATAAATATCTATAATTAAACATCCTTACCTCCTTAGCATCCACTTGGTTTCACCACAAAGTCACAGAGGCACGAAGAACACAAAAGACAAAAAACTTTGTGACCTTTGTGTCTTTGAGCCTTTGTGGTTTATACATTGTTTCAAGTTTTCTTCTCATAATCGCATATCACACGGCAGGAGCAAAATTTACACGCCAGATACTTGGGTCTCG
>JAGMCN010000055.1 GCA_023129235.1 Caldifarciminota bacterium
TGCCTTGCAAATGCAAGTTTATCCTCAAGCGACCAGAACACCTTGACTACCCTCAAAGTAGCTTGAACCACAGGGTCAGCCAAATCACCTCCCGGAGGCGAAACTGAGCCAATTACAGTAAGTGCTCCTTCACGATTATCAGAGCCGAGACACTTGACTCTGCCAGCCCGTTCATAAAATTCAGCCACTCTTGTACCAAGATAAGCAGGATAGCCCTCTTCACCTGGCATTTCTTCCAATCTTCCTGATATTTCTCTCATCGCCTCTGCCCAGCGTGAAGTTGAGTCTGCTTGTAAAGCTACGGAATACCCCATATCCCTGAAATACTCGGCAATCGTTATTCCAGTATAAACTGACGCCTCACGAGCCGCAACAGGCATATCCGAAGTATTAGCAATAAGAACTGTCCGCTTCATCAATGGCTCTCCAGACTTCGGGTCTTTAAGTCGCGGGAACTCAATCAACACATCAGTCATTTCATTTCCGCGCTCACCACACCCCACAAATAAGATTATATCCGCATCTGCCCATTCTGAAATCTGATGCTGAATTACCGTCTTCCCAGACCCAAAAGGTCCTGGCACACAGGCAGTCCCTCCTTTAGCTACAGGGAAAAAAGCATCTATCACCCTCTGACCTGTGCACATTGGAATATCAGGAGGCAATTTCTCCTTATAAGGTCTCGGCTGACGAACCCACCACTTCTGTATCATCGTTATGTCTGTAGTTTTGTCTCCATCTTTAACCTTGCAAACCGTGTCTTCTACTTTAAACTCACCTTCACTAATCTCAACTATCTCTCCTGAAATATCAGGGGGAACCATTATGCGATGAGTTACAAGAACCGTTTCCTGAACTTCTCCTATAACATCTCCACCTATTACTTTATCGCCTTTTCCTTTAGTAGGCACAAATTTCCACAGCTTTTCTCTATTTAGTCCGGGCAAGCTAATACCTCTTGCAATATTATCGCCTGTCTTTTCTTTCAGTATATCAAGCGGACGCTGGATTCCATCATAAATAGATTCAACAAGTCCAGGTCCCAACTCCACACATAATGGCTCAAAAGTTGGATATACTGGCTCGCCAGGCCCAACTCCTCCTGTATCTTCATATACCTGAATGGATGCCATGTCTCCTTTCAGCTCGATTATTTCGCCTATTAGTTTTTTCTCCGAGACTCTCACCACATCATACATTTTTGAGCCACTCATTCCTTCAGCCACTACAAGTGGCCCCGCTACCTTAACAATTTTCCCTTCCATAATTAACCTCCTACTTCATATAAAAGTATTGTCAAAAACCTATTTTTTAAGCCACAGATTTATTTCAGCTCAACAATCTCAAATTTACAAATTTTCTTTGATTCTCCATCAATAGTGCGTGTTGTCTGTCCTTTATATTGCAAGACATACAAATTATTTGTCTTTAAAGAGTGCTTTGCATCAATCTCAAAACCCCCGTATTTCTTGCTAATGACTGCACATCTTTTATATATAGAAGCCGAGAAGACCGAGCCTGCCAGAAAAGACAGCATGACAGATAAAACTATAATGGTTAATAATAAACCTTTTCTCATAATTACTCCTTAAATAGAAAATAACTCATTTTTCTTCCTCTTTTTTTAATTTTTGTTTAGCTTTGTAAAAGATTTTAGAACCATACTTTCCAATAATACCACCAATTACAAAGAGTAGCAAACAAAAAATAAAAATCTGAAATTTTTCCATTCCTTTTGACTCCAAAAATGGAGCTTTTAATAGGAAAAACTTATCCACCATTTGTTTGCGAAGAACGTAAGGGTCTACTGTGCGTATGAACCAAAAGTCGGTAGATGCCCGTGCTTCGGCAATACGACAATCTTTGGTTAAAATTCCCCAACCTTCTCCTTGACCAACCCAAATTTTCAATGTATCTGACTGCCAACCTGTTTTCTTGGTATACCAAGCACCAACAATTAAAGCAATCATAGTGGGGTCAAGAAAACTACTTAAAGACTCAGGTTCTGCCCTATTTATGACCACAATATTATAACCATTAGATGTTTCTTCCAAATCAATATCTACATCGTAGATAGTACGTTCCACCATAAGTTTTCTTATTTGCTCCCGTGCTTTTTCTAACTCCTCTAACTCAAGTTGTGACTTTATAGAAAAAGCAGAGTGTCTTCTCTGTCGGCTTCTTCCTCGTCTATAAGGAACCCGAGCTTCTGCTTCTTGAGTATTTATAGATAAAAGTATATCTGAAAACAAAGCAATTAATATTGCTATCCGTAAAATTCTAAAGTTCATGTTTTCTTCCCTCTACTAAACTAAACCAAAGAAAATGGATTACCCAATGTAGCCATTAGATTTGATTTATCCACAGGTATCATATAAAACTTAGTATCCTGAAATAACCTCCAATTCTTTTTAAGTTCATCAAGTCGCTTTCGTCCCTTCTTTGTCGAAGAACTTTCAGCATACTCTTTGAATTTTGAGAATCTCTTATATTTCTTTACTGCCTTACAAGCTTCCATAAGTATTTCCAAATTGGCGGAAGGCAACAAAAATAGTACATGAGGAGCTTCTTTGTTAATCTTGTCTTCTTTAAGCTTTCTTTCTAACCCAAAATACTCCTTATAAGCTATTTCAAGGGGAAGAAATTTTCCGTCCTCCCTGTATTTAACATACCAATGAGCTTTCCAAAGCGTCTTGACAAATTCATAGGGTGTATATATAGTTTTACCTATTTTAGGTGACAAAATGTGATTTGCATAAACTAGGGTCTGAACAACTAAATCATTACACTTTCCTTTTCCCGTCATCGCTTTAATTTTTGCCTCAACAATGTAAACTCTTCCTTGCTTATCAATTACCACCATATCAGGGCGAAATTTCCCCTCATAATATATTCTTTCGTCAAAATCATCTTTCCCTGCTATTGATCCTGCTATTGATTTAGAATCTCCATATGCACCAAGGTCTCCATCCATGTATACAACCATATAATCTTCATGATAACGAGCCAAAAATAGTACATCTAAAATACGGTCTAACTCCCATTCCCTAAATTTAGGTATATAGTAACTCATAATTCCTCCCTTTTATGCCACAACCCAAGTCATCCTTATATCTATGCACATTTTATTTCCGAAGCTCTCTTATGGCTTCAAATTGCTGTTTCTCGCAATAAGCTCTCATCCTGAAATCATCCGGCCACTCACGGGCACACTTAGACCTTACCACTTGAAAATCTTTACCGGAGATATCATTTGGTTTTCCTAACTTTAGAGTAGCTAATCCTTCTCTTTGTTGTTTCTCGCAATAAGCCCTCATCCTGAAATCATCCGGCCACTCACGGGCACAATGCTTCTCGATAATCCGTTCTTCCTCTTTTTTTGACAACGTCAAAGCTCTTTTTCCTTTTTTTCGCTCTGCTTTCAACTCAGTTGCCTCAACCTTTAGATCTCTGGACTTTTGGGCAGGTTGTTTCTTTTCAGTCTTAATTTTCTTGAATGTTTCTGAACCCTTATCATCAATAGGTAATAATGCACCTCCAATCACAAGCAAAACTAAACAACCTATTAAACTAATCAATGGATTCTTTTTGCGCTTCTTTTTTGCAAATGCCACAATCAGCCAAACAAATGAGGCAATAATTCCAATAAAGCCTATTACCGTTAAAAATCCTCCCATCTCATGCCTCCTTTCCCCGCAATAACGGGATTTCGTAAACTCAACAAGCCATCTGGCTTATGGCATTTTAGTCTTTAATAAATCCATTTACATATTTAGCTATTGATTTAGAATTTCCATATGCACCAAGGTCTCCATCCATGTATACAACCATATAATCTTTATGATAACGAGCCAAAAATAGTACATCTAAAATACGGTCTAACCCCCATTCCCTAAATTTAGGTATTAGGTATATAGTAACCCATAATTCCCCCCTTTTTTTATGCCACGGTTTTTCACTTCTTTCTCTCACTTACTAAAAAATTTCCAAACAAGATTGGCTTGTTTTGTTGAGGGCAAAACAATAAATCTTTTATATCCAGGTGTCCCTTTTTGAAGCCAATATTTACACTTAACAGAAATTCTTTGTCCTCCAATTTTTCCAAAGATAAGTGGAAAATACCCAAAGCGAACTTTATCACCATTCTTTTTCCTATATTCAACTTCGCGTAATAAGAAATTCCATGGTTCTCTGCCAAACTCTGCTCTCATACCCAAATGACGAGCTACAATCTTGCAACAAGGTATAAGACATTTCGTAAGTTTGTTTGGATTTTCTAAACTAATATACCTAATTCCGTAAGATTCCTCTTTGTGCTTGTAATTCCTGATATTTGCATAATCAACAGTTAACTTTATATCTGGCCATCCCTTTACTTTGTTGCCTTCTATGGTCAAGATACAAGGAAATATATCCCAAGAAAAACCCTCTCCTAACGACTTTTTTATAATGTTCAGTTGACTCTCAATTTCTGTCCTCAAGGAAGAATCTATATTCTTGGCTATCAGTGTGATTTTAGCTTTTTGAAATCTTTCCTCCATTTTCTTCGCCTTTTGCAACACTTCATTAGCTTCCTTATTAGTTCGATCTCTACTCAAGACTTCATTAGTAAGTTGTATGGCTTTCTTAAATTCACAGGAACGGATTTTCTCTTTTGCCTCTGTAAGTGAAAGTGATATCTTGTTCCTAAAAAGTTGGGCTATAAAGTCTGAAGAGATATAGACTTTCTCCGATACAGATGGGTCTTTTTTCAAATGAGCAGCTATAGTCAGAGGCTTGTCTTTTGCCTTTACACCCATAAGTCTGCTCAAGTCCAGGGATATGTTCCCGTCTCCATCTGTCTCTATCTCCTGCGAGAAACTAATTTCCTCAATCTTCAAGCTAACTGGTTCATGTGCTATAGCTTCTGACTTACGAAGTACTTTCTCCTCTTCCTCGCTACCTGAAAATGTTTTTGAAAATAAATATGACGAAAGGAATGCAGCGACTAAAGCAACGCCACCTGTGAAATCTTCGCTACCTGCGAAGTCTTCATCAGCTTTTATGGCTCCCAAACCAGCTACTCCTACACATAGAACTCCTATCCATCCCAGGGTAGGAAACTCTCTTTTATATCTGGTGGTAGTCTTGTAAGTTTTTCTCACTGGCGTTATTCTCTGCACCTGTAAATTGAGAAACGGGTTAGAAGCAGAAACCGAATCTATTTGTTTGATTTCAACCATGGATTGCGATTGCAAGGGCTGGCTTGACACTTCGACTGTTTTTGTGCTAATTATATGCGTTGCACAACCCCAAAATAATATGGGGAAACAAAGCATTATTACGGATATTAGTCTCTTCATTTTCTCCTCTCTCTTAATCAATAAGTCCATTTACATATTTAGCTATTGCTGGCGCACTGGTTAAGCCAGGTGATTCTATGCCTATTAGATTTATAAATCCCGGAAAACCCTTTTCTTTCTCATCCTGAATTACAAAATCTCTATAGCTTTCATCAGGTCCTTGAAGCTTGGGCCTTATGCCTGACATCTCGGGCTCTAAATCATCAAGCTCCAAAAAAGGCAGGAATCTCTTTGCTGAATTATAGAAAATCTCTTTCTTTGACTCATCAACTGTATAATCCAACTTATCTTCTGGGATATAATAATCATCAGGACCTAAACGAAACCTTCCTTGAATATCCAATGTTGAGTGAATTCCTACAACCGTGCTGTCTGACTCTGGAACAGGATAAACTAAATGACTGAGCAAATTGCTCTTGCCATTCCCTACACTAAAATAATCACCTTTACAAAACTTTAAACTATAACTTGCTTCCTCTATATCAATTCCAACTAATTCTGCTATTTTATCAGACTGAAGGCCAGCACAGTTAATCAATATTCTTGTTCTGAACGAAGAATGCTCTTTGTTATCTTCAACAATCATAACTTTATACCCATTGGAAGTTTTATCTATTCCCACAACATTTGCCTTATAAACAATCCAGCCCTTATTACTTTTCACTACTCCAGCAAAATATCTCATCAAAGAATGGGAATCTATTACTCCACTCGTGGGCGAATGAATTGCTCCCTCTCCATCTACATACGGCTCCAACTTTTTGAGTTCGCTTTTAGAAATAAGCTTGAGATTTCGTGCACCATTTTCTTTCCCTCTTTCAAGTAGCTCCTCTAATTCACCCATTTCATCTTGAGAAATTGCTACAACAAGCTTTCCTCTCTTTTTATAAGGGATACCATATCTCTCGCAAATTTCGTATATCAGAGCGTTTCCTTCAACACAAGTTTTAGCTTTCAATGTGCCGGGCGGATAATAAATCCCTGCGTGAACAACCTCGCTGTTCCGACTACTTGTCTCTTGCCCAAAAGTCTCGTTGCGTTCAAATATATAAACTTCCTTTCCTGCTTGAGCAAGTTCTGCTCCTATTGCCAATCCCACAACTCCTGCCCCAATAATAGCAATATCTATCTCTTCCATAGACAAACAAATGCCAAAATTCCTAAACACCTAAATTCTTCATAGCCGATGTCTTCCTTCCATTTTAGGCATTTAGGTATTTTGGACTTTTAGGCGTTTTTCATTATATCCACTCCAACTGCTTTTTTAATGAGTTCTCGCATTTCGCGTAATGCAAGTCCAGAACTACCTTTACTTCCGGGAATTGGAAGTATGCAAGGCAGTGACTCTCCCCTGATTTCAGTCAAGAAATCACGAATCTCAGGCACAAGGTCATCTGGAATAAGAATTATGCCCACATCTTCTTTTAGCAATTTACGAAGAACCTCTCTTGCTTCATCTGGAGTGGTAACAGGATATATATCAGCCCCTATTGCCTTAAATGGCAGAATAACATCAAGCTCCCCTATACTCGCAATTTTAGTTCCCATATCGCTCTCTTTATTCCCAATTATAGAATGAATAGCACTTACCATCCATTCCTTTTCCTTGCTTGACAGCTTTTTTCTCTAACATAATTATGCTCTGTGTTCTCTCATAATATTAACTTCTTTATCTCTTCTGCGAGCTTGCGAGATAATTTTGCAATAAGTTCAAAAGCCATCTTTATATTAATATCCAAATTTGACCGGTTTTCTGGTGTCAGTGCTGAATCAAATGTCTTTTCAAAGTAGAAATTACGATCAGCAATAACTTCATTTAAGTAACCAATATTTGTTCGGATAACAAGAACAGAACGCCGAAAATCTGGCTCTAACAACGAAAAAGAAGAGATGTTTTCTTTCAAAAAAGACAGATTAAACTTTCTAAGAGATATTGGTGTAAATTCAGAAGCTTTAACCTGTGAGGATAGAGCAGCTACTTCATTACCGCTCAATTTTAACCACTTTTCAATTTCTTTGCTCCACTCCGAGAGTTTTCCATTAGTTCCTACACCCATAGAAGCTACCCACTCCAACATCTCACGATTGATATTTCCTATTGTCCGATTCACAAGGTAATAATTAGCTACTAATTGGGTCAAGGATTCTTTAAGTTCTGCACACAAACCTTCTTTAAAGTCTTTTCCTAATTGTTTTCTCTTATGTTGTTCTACTTTCAAGGTACCCCAGAAACCCAAGAGCCAACCAACTATTGCACCACCTATGGTAGAAATAATCGGAACCCATATACTCATTATTTAAACTCTTAATTATGCAAACACCAGACGTCCCTTTGGTTTAGGAATTGGGCGCCTCAATTCTTTAGCAGTTTCAATCCATTCTTTAATTACTATTTCTGCATTTCACAAAGCTTATGTTTTTCGTCTTCAATAATGTCTTCAGGATTAGGTTCTAAATAGAGAGTTATTGCTTCCTGAATGTTTCTAATTGCTTCTTCCTCTGTTTCTCCTTGAGACCAACAGCTTTTCAGTGAAGGACAATGAGCAACAATAAAACCGTCCTCTCCTTTTTCTAATATTACTTTTAGTTTCATAATACCTCCTCCATTAAAATTCTATAGTAATTCCTCCGACTGGCATAAATAGAAATTGGTATATCCCTTTTCTTTCGGTGTAATCATCGTTCCAGGTATATGCCAGTATATTTTTACGATTATATATATTTTGGAGGTTAAAATATGTGATAATTCCCCAACCCCTGAATGTATGATATTGTGCTATCTGAAAATCCAGTCTATGATATGAAGGATACCTTGCTGAATTCATATCTCCATCTACTCTATACCAAGTTCCTGTAATAGGGTCTTGTTTTTTATCAACAAGTGGAGTATATGACTTGCCAGATGCATATCTCCATTTGATGCTGAAATCAAGTTTATCTGATAACTTATAGCCCCCGATTATCGTAAATATATTTGGCTGGTCCCAATCTGAATAATACCAACCATCGGCATAATCTTGTTCACCCCATCTATCTTTTCTTTTTGAAACAGAATAAGAATAACTCATACTTCCCCAGAATTTCTCTTTTAATTTCTTTTGCAAAAGAAACTCTATCCCCTGTGCATAACCTTCTCCAGAGTTATCAAGCTCACGAGTTGAATCAGACACACGGACAATTAAATTATTTAAATTCTTTCTATATCCCTCAACGCTAACTTTAGTGCTTGGCGTAAGGAGATGCTCAATTCCTATTACATAATGAGTTGCGTGCTTTGAGCTAAGATTACTTAGTAACTGGTCGCACTGTGGAAACTGGTAAAATTCCCCATAACTTAAGTTCAGAGAAGCAATATTAGAAAGTGCATAGCTCAACCCAACTCTTGGAGATACTATATTTTCATCATTTGATTCAAAATAGTCATATCTTACACCGGGTTTTATTAACAATCTCGGGATAAAAGAGAAGCTAAACTGAGTATATGAACCAACCTTATAAGAAGTTCCAGATGTATCTGTAGTATCACCGGGAAACGGTATGCCTGTGGAAGTAGTCTCAGCCACAGAAAAAGAACCCCAGTCAAGATTAATATATTTATACTCACCTCCTGCCTCAAACTCAACTGCTGGAGAGAAACGATAAGTAATACTTTCTTTTGCCGCAAGAGTAGATAAAGTTGAATTTACTCCAAAACTTCCTTCACAACCAAAGTCAAGCTTATGAGATGTGCCTGAAAGCGTAAAAAGAGAATAACCACTTTTGGAGAATAAACTCTGCCAATTGAAACCAATTATATTTTCTCCTCCATTCCAGAGCATATCACTTTTAGCTCCGCTTCCCATTTCAGATTTTGGAACTCTCATATTATCTATGGTTTTGATTCCCATAAGTGATAGCTTATTTATAGGCGAGATATTATAAGCAATCTTGCCTTGAAATTCATCATATTTTGGAAGAACATTTCCAATATCCGAGACTTTATCAAGCAACTCAAGATAACTTCTTCCATAAGAGAAAAGATAAGAACCTTTATTAGATATCGGACCGCTAAAATCTACTCCTGCCCTTGACATATTGAAATCAAAGTTGGCTTCAAACTTATTTTTATTTCCCTCTCTCAAGGATATATCCATAAAGCTTGAAAGTTTGTCTCCATATTTAGCAGGAAAGCCACCTGTTGAAAAGCAAATATCCCTTACAAGCCAGGTGTTAATGATAGATATATTTCCTCCTTCGCCTCCAAACCAGCCAAAGTGAGTAGGACTACCAATTTCAACATTATCCACTAAACAAAGGTTCTCGTCCGGAGCACCGCCTCTAACAATAAGTTGTGCACTCCAATCTTCCACTGTTCCGATACCTGGAAGTGAAGCAAGAATCCGCTGGACACTATAACCTTCGGGATTCATTCTTATTTCATAAGATGATGCCTCGTGAGATGAGGTAACAGCATCTTTTTCTTTTGAGAAATATTCTGGGGTTACAGTAACTCCTTTAAGCTCTATCGGAGTTTGGGATAATTTAAAATTAAGTGTAATGGTTCTATTTGGGACAGGATAAATCCTTGTCTGCACAACTGGCTTATATCCAATCATACTTGCTTCTATAGAATATTCTCGCATAGGGACTTTTTCTATTAAATACTTGCCATTAGTATCTGTAGCTGCACCCATAGTAGTACCGAGAATACAAACATTTACTCCTGGAAGCGGTTGTTTAGTAGTTCTATCAACCACCGTCCCACTTATATTCCCTACTTCCTGTCCTGCATAAATAATTTCTCCAACAAGAAGTCCAATGAGGAACAAAAAATGTCTAAATACCATTTTCTGTATTTCCTCTGCTTTCCCTGTTTTTATAATAATTCTTTGAATTCCTCTATTGTCAATCCAGCTTGTTTTATAATAGCTCTCAAGGTGCCTTTGGCTATTTCTTTATGATTCGGCACAGTCAATCTACGATAAGGTGGGTTTTCATTTCTCATAATGATATGACTTCCGGTTTGATGGTCTTTAAAATATCCTATCTTTTCTAATATCTTGCAGAGATACTTACCTGAAATTACTGGCAATTTACTCAAATTGCAACCTCAACAATTTCCTCCTGAATTGAAAGAGGAATAGGCTCAGCGTGTTTTTTTAGACTTTCTAAATATCCCTCTATTGCATCTTGAATGTTATTGATAGCTTCCTTTCGTGTTTTGCCCTGTGAAATACACCCGGGCAAAGAAGGGCATTCAGCAACAAAAACTCTATCTTCATCTTGCTCAATTAAAATCCTGTATCTCATTGTCACTAACCTCCTTTTATTTCTTTATCTAATACACTTCTGGCAATCGCTCTTTTATTAAATTACTGGGCACTGCATTGAGTTTTCCTACAAATATCATCCTCAACATCTTGAACTCATTCTCTTTGGCATAAAAATAAGCAATCAGTGGCTCTACCCCAAAAGTTAAATACTTCGCCCTCTTCAAGAATCCTATAAAATGGTC
>JAGMCN010000056.1 GCA_023129235.1 Caldifarciminota bacterium
TTGCGTAAGGGGTGTATTCAAAATATCTCGGCACCCCTTCTATTGGTTCATCGAATGGGTCCAGAAAACGAGTGAGTCCTAAAAAGCCCTTTTCAATAAATGCTTCCTTGAGGAGTTTGGATTCTTCCTTAAGCAATCTCACTCTGAAAAAAGTCTTTATATTAACAAGGTCTGCCTCTATTTTTGTAAGAGTATTTAAGAAAATATTCTCATCTTGTCCAAGCAAATAGGAGTAATAAGAGTTATCGAGCAAAATATCTAAAAACCTCGGGTCTTTACGAGTATAATAAACTTCTATTGCCTCAGGTATCGCCTTGGATAATAAATAAGGAAGTTTATCGTATCTTTCTTCCTGAAATAGCAGTTTCATTTCCTGTGGATTTATATTTCCAAAGTCTGATAAAAGCTTATCCACTTCTTTTTCTCCGATAGTGCCTTTGGTCAATACTTTTGCATTGTAATAATCGTATTTCAATCTAAGGCACTTAACAAGCTCTCGCTCTGATATGAGTTTATCAAGTAACTCATAAAGTTCTCCTCTCGCCTGCTTTATTATATGTTCATAATCTCTTGGGGTTTCTGGAAGCCAGGGGCTATAAGCTGTGTCTTGAAGAATCCTTAAAAGTTCGTCTCCTCCCTCTGCCTCAAGTAATCTTGCAATCCGATGAGCAGAAATAAGCTTTTCCTCAAGAGCCCTGATTCTTCCGACAGCATAAGCATATTTTGTATCTTGTGATTCTGTATGAGGATAAGTAATCAGCATATTTCCTATTATACTAACTTATCTTTTTATGTCAAGCACGAAATTTTGGCAAAAAGATTCACCGCAGAGAGCACAAAGGATTAAACTTTTGAACCCTTGAACCCTTTAACTCTTCAACCCTTCAACTCTTCAACCCTTCAACTCTTCAACCCTTCAACTCTTCAACCCTTTAACTCTTCAACCCTTCAACCCTTCAACTCTTCAACTCTTCAACTCTTCAACCCTTCAACTCTTCAACCCTTCAACCCTTCAACCCTTCAACTCTTCAACCCTTAAACCCTTCAACCCTTTAACTCTTCAACCCTTAAACTCTTCAACCCTTCAACCCTTAAACCCTTCAACCCTTCAACCCTTCAACTCTTCAACCCTTCAACTCTTTAACTCTTCAACCCTTCAACCCTTCAACCCTTCAACTCTTAAACTCTTCAACTCTTCAACTCTTCAACTTTTTCCTCTGTGCCCTCTGCGGTTTATTTGTCTTTGTTCGTGTGCTGTTCGTGTTTAATTCTTATCTGTGAAAATCTGTGGTTTCAGTTTTGTTTTTTACTTTTATCTCTATCTCCTATCTCTATCTCCTATCTCTATCTGTCATTCCAATCTCAAGTCTCTATCTTTTCCTCTATGCCCTCTGTGGTGAAATCTTTTTCTCTGTCTTTTTATCTCTTTAAATTCTCTTCCAATCCCTGTTAATCTGCGTCTCTGCGGTGAAATAAAAATCTCATCCCAACATTTTGTTATTGACTTCTCTCATTCCCACTTTACAATATATAATCAGTTAATAATTAACAAAAGAGAGGGTTAATTATGCAAACACTTCAAACAGAGCAAGATATTAGATTTTTTGTAAATAAACAACTTGAAAATCTTGGTTGGGTTTTTAAAGGTACAAACCGAAATGTATTTCAGGAACAACCAAGAGATAAAGATGAAAAGAAAAAATTGGGAAAGAAAAGACCTGACTATGTTCTATATTCAAACACGGAAAAATATAGAAGAGAACCTTTGATGATTATTGAGACGAAAAAACCAGGAGCTAATCTTAACGATGCGTTGCAACAGGGAAATTTTTATGCAGAAAAATTAGATGCTCCTTTAGTTTTTGCAACAGATGGAATCTATTACAAAACTCTTCATATGAAAGTTCACAAACCTCTTTACTTGAATGGTGAAGAAGTCAATGAGCTTATCAGAGAACTTGAAGCAATAAAATTCCTTGATAGTAATGAAGTAGATACTATTTCTAAAGAGCTTAAATATTCACGAGACGAACTTATTAAAATATTTTATGAAGCAAATGACTTACTCCGTAGTGAAGGGTTAAAAGCTGGCATGGAAAGATTTAGTGAATTTGCAAATATACTATTTTTGAAACTTCTTGGAGAAACTGAAGACCTAAAAGAAAAAAAGGGCGAAGCCTTTAAAGTTAGCAATGATTTTCGTTGGAATCATTGGAAAGATAAAAAAGGTGAAGAGCTCCTAAGATTTGTGAATGATACCGTACTTAAAGAAATGGGTCAAATATATAAAGATGAAAAGATTTTTACCCCACTTGAAATCAAAAATCCATCTACTTTAAAAAGAATTATTGATAGATTAGAACCATTAAAACTTATTAATATTAATTCAGATATAAAGGGTGATGCTTTTGAATATTTTTTGCAAAAATATACAACTACTAAAAATGATTTAGGAGAATATTTTACTCCTCGCCATATTGTCAAAACAATGGTGAAATTGGTTAATCCTCAAATCAGCGAGAAAATATACGACCCTTTCTGTGGAACAGGCGGTCTGTTGATTGAAAGCTTTAAGCATATTTCCAATACTATGGCAAGAGATGAGAGAAACAGGGCAATCTTGCAAGAAGAAACGATTTTTGGAAACGAAATTACAGACACTGCAAGGATTACTAAAATGAACATGATTTTAATAGGCGATGGTCATAGTGGTGTAGAACGGAAAGACAGTTTGAAAGTCCCTGTTGAAGATAAGTACGATGTTGTAATTACTAATATGCCTTACTCTCAAAAGACGGAATACGGAGCATATTACGATTTACAAAGCAGTAATGGAGACAGTATTTGCATTCAACACTGCATCAAAGCAATTAATAAATCAAGCGGAAATGGAAGAATGGCAATTATAGTGCCTGAGGGCTTTTTATTTCGTAAAGATATGCAAAAGACAAGAGAATATTTACTTGATAGATGCTATCTCAAAAGCATTATTTCTCTTCCTCAAGGGGTCTTTTTACCTTACACTGGAGTTAAAACAAATATCTTATATTGCACGGAAATTAAAAATAAAAAGAAACAGGAGAAATTTTGGTATTTTAATGTCAAAAATGATGGACGCAGTCTGGATAATCGCCGTATAAAATTAGAAGGCGAAACTGATTTACAGAAATTCTTAGCATATAGAAATACAGAAGTGCAAGAAAAGAAAGATATTTTAAGCGTCGGATTCTCTGAAATCAGTATGGAAGATGTCCAAAAGAATGATTTAGTATTGGTTGGTAGTCGTTACAAGCAGTTTATTAACTATGAAAATATAAAATGGGAAACAGTTAAATTATCCGAAGCAGCAAAAATCGGAGCAGGAAATTCTGCTCCTCAAGATAATAAATTATTTAAAGATGGTAAATATCCTTTTTTTAGAGTATCTGATGTCGCAAGATACCATATAACCTCAAACCTGATTGAAGCTAATGACTTATTAAACGACAACGGTAAAAAAGGTCTTAAACTATATCATAAAAACACAATTCTTTTCCCTAAAAGTGGTGCTTCAACTTTTTTAAATCACAGGGCCATGTTAGGAATAAATGGCTATGTATCCAGTCACTTAGCTACTATAGAGCCGATTGAAGAAAAAGTTCTACCAAAATATTTATTTTATCTTTTATGTGGCATAGATGCTAAAAACTTAACTGTTGACCAAAACTATCCATCTTTAAGGTTATCTGAAATAAGTAGTCTGAAAATTCCTCTTCCCCCTATCGAAAAGCAACAAGAGATTGTAAATGAATTAGACAGCTATCAAAAAATTGTTGATAATGCCCGTGAGTTACTGAAAAATTATAAACCTACAATAAACATAGATAGTAATTGGAGCCCGGAAACTTTGGGAAAAATTGCCAGTTTTCAATATGGTTATACCGCAGTAGCAAAAGAAAATGGAAATGCGCGATTCATCAGAATTACTGACATTGATGAAAACGGAAAGCTAAAAAACAGTGATGCTAAATATATAAAAATCTTGAAAGATAATCAGCAATATATTTTGAAAAAAGGAGATTTGCTGGTGGCCAGAACAGGTGCTACATTCGGCAAGACTTTACTTTTTGACAAAGATGAGCAAGCAATATTTGCCTCTTACTTGATTCGTATTTCTCTCGACAGAAAAAAAATAATTCCAACTTTCTATTGGATATACGCCCAAACAGAGGACTATTGGAAAAAGGCAACCGATTTGGTTGGAGGAACAGGACAGCCTCAATTTAATGCCAATGTAATTAAAAATCTTACCGTACCGCTCCCTTCCTTACAGGAGCAAAAGAAAATCATAGAAAAGGTTGAAAAAGAAGAGTCCTTAATTGCTCCAAGCAAAGAAATTATCAGATTGTTTGAAAATAAAATCCAAGAAAAACTAAACTTTATCTGGGGAAAATAAAACAATCATGAATAAAACAATCATGGAAGAATATATTTATCAAATACGCAAGTATTTACCTATAAAATTTGCTGATAATGAAGCAAATGAATTTTTGAAATACTTGGAAGAAACCTATCTTGAAAACATCAAAAACAAAAAATATCAGTTTTCCTTTTGCGCCTTTCATATGCTTTATATGGCTTTTATTTATAAAGTTAAGTGGTTTTTAAAACAAAGAGGAAATACTCAGATAGAAAACGACCTGCAGAACCATATAAAAAAGAATGAAGGAGTTGTTTTTAATTCATTATTTGATTTATCCCAAATTCCAGAAAAAACCAGTTTGGAAAAGTTATTACGGGCATTAACTTTTCATGTAAATGAGATTCATATTTGTACAAATCATGTGAATGTTAGAAATAATTGTCTACATTCAAGTGGTAAAATATACTATAAAAAAACTTCAAGAATAGAACCGTTCATAGAAGAAGAAATTGAGTATATTGAAAAAATTCAGGGGAAAATTATCATGGAATTAAAACATTTACTAGAACAGTTTATTGACGAAAATTGGAACAAGAATTACATTAGCGGTGACATTCAAATTTGGGTTCAAGAAAACTATATTTCTGAGAAAGATTTAGAATTAATCACTAATATTGATTTACCGCTATTTAAAGATAAGTCCGATAATGAGGAAGTTGTTTTTCAAAAAATTCTTTATTTGCTTTTTATTTATGAGTCGCAAAAACATTTTAAACCAGAAAAGAATATATTCTTAGAAAAATTGCCAATGTTTATGATTGGATTAAAAGAGGAAATCAAAGTGCAAAAAGATAAAGAAGAAAAAATTGTTTCAACACAAAAGATAATTGCAGAGAATATAGAGCCAATCGTCAGCGAATTTGAAAAAGAAGACCGAGAAAAAGCTGAAAAAATATTGAAGTTATCAAAAAAAGACAAGACAAAAGAAGTTACGAAGCCTCCTTTATCAAAGCCATCAAGCAAGGAGCCACTTGTCAAATTCCCAACCCCGCCAGGAACGAGATGGGAAGATGTAAGAATAGGTATTGTCTCAAATGATTCAATAAAAATCACTGCCAAAGAAGTTCATAAAAGATTTACTTATGCAGAAATAGGTTTCAAAGACGGACGCAAGGGCGACTTGCCAGATAAACAGTGGGATGTTCTCAAAGACTTCGCCGAAGCAAATGGAGAGATATCCTGGGGTTCTAAGTGGACCCGGCCGAGATTGCAAAAAAGAATTCAAACAATCCGCAAAAGACTACAAGCTATTATGGACATCAATGATGACCCTTTCTATCCATATCAGACGACTAAATCCTATAAGACTAAATTCAAGATTGAAGATAAATCTTACCCTTAGACCATATCCTTCTGTCATTCCCGCGTAGTTTGTGCCTGCGAAAGCAGGTAGCGGGAATCCATCCGCCATTGGTAGCATCCCCCTTGTCATTCTGATTACCCCTCTGTCATTCTGACCCCGTCGGATTAGGGAAACTACTCTTACAAAGGGGAGGTGTAAGCCAACTCGTTTCAGAATCTCAATTTGTCCTCTTGCCGAAATTTCGGCACTGCCTTAAAAAATAATTTTAAAATATTTATCTACCTTTCCCCTTGAAAATACAAGGGTTTAAAAAATCCCCAAAAAAAATTCAACCTCCTCACCGAAATTTCGCCATTATAAGGCGATGAGCTTTGAAGAATACTTAAAAAAATGCTTTTACCAAAAAACCTATTAGTTAAGGAGAAAAAATGCACAAAAAACTTTCAAAAAGTTAATTTAAAGAAAATGCAATTTCCATCACACCATATTATTGAAAAAATTCGTGAGTATACTAACGAGATTGATTCCAAACGCTACGAACCAATGCGTATTGAAATATGGTGGCACCCTGAACCGGAAGTTGCTACAAAACCCAAAATTACTCCCTTCGGCTCACTCCTCACTGAAGCCGATATTAAAGAAATATCTGCCGGAGATGCCCATGATATAGAAAAAATAATAGCCAAACAATCAACTTCTTATTCAAACTTCCATTCAGAAGGGACAAGAAAAGAAAATACAAAATCATTTGCAAGCAATATCACAATAACTAACCTCTCAAACCTAACTCATAAACAATTATTAGCTCTCTTCCTCCAATGTATGAAACTAACTAAAAAGAAAGCCGCAGACACAATGAAAATTGATACATCTACCTACAGGCAACACTTGAAATATGCTTTTAAAAAACTTGGCTTAAACAATCAAATACCCCCAAAAACCTGATGAGAAAAAAAGAGTGAAAAACAAGTTCACATCAATATTTCACGCTAATTCAATAAAAAAACCAGATGATTTCTTGAATTCCTGCAATTCGTTTATTGAAACCAATCCACAGTAATTTCTCTCACATCTAAATACCCCCACCAAAACCTATTAGTGAAAGGAAGAAAAAATGCACGAAAACTTTCTTGTCTGTCAAAAAGTTAATTTAAACAAAAGGTTCAACTTTGTTCACCTTAAAAGGAGGTAAAAATGGCTCGTTTTACTACAAATGGTTTAATCCATTCTATCAGAGGGAAGCTTGGCAATATTGTTTTCTATTACTGGAAGGGGATACCTAATGTCAGGAAAGCACCCAAAAGAGTTAAGAATCCAAGAACTAAGAATCAAGTGCCTATAATGAGTTCATTCTCTGATTTTTCAAAGTGCTGGCAGTATCTCAGTTCCGCAGAAAGAGCTCTCTGGGAAGAGTATGCCAAGGGGTTTTCTCGCAAGAAACCGATGAGCGGGAAAATGATTCTCCATCAAAAAGGTAGAGTGACTGGGAAGAATGCGTTTATTGGGACTAATGTAACGTTAAAGATTTCAGGGTTAAAGCCAATTAAAATTCCTCCTCTTGGGAATGTTCCGAATCCCCCACTGCCGGTTACTGACCTTAAATCTTCTTCTCAATGTTCAAGCTACATAAGATTTAAAGTCCGGCTACCTGAACCGTATCCCTATAAATGTGTTGCCCAGATAAGAATCAAGTTGTTCAAAGGAAAGGGTAGCTCTTGTATTGCAAGGAACGAAGAACTTTCTGACAGACCTTCTGAAGTTGTTATTGATAAGGTGCGGCACCTGAGAAAATCCCTTCCTCTCCGGGAGATTAAGAATTCCAGAGTTCAATTGTATATGCGGACGGTTGCTCAAAATGGGAAATTTTCTATGCTCAGTCAAATTTATACTCTGGAGATAAAGAACGGCGAACAGCCCGCTCATTTATTCAAGGGTTTCTACGACCCAAAGATAGATAGGGGTTAGGGGATATTAGGAAAAATGTCCGAAGGATCCGTATGGAAAGGCACCCAGTCCAAATTCGCAGGAATCCCGATTTATCGGGAGAGGACCTATCCTTAGAAATAGGGAGTTCCACGAACTCTAAAAAGTGGGAAAGGAGGTGATTAAAATGGCAAGATTTACATTGAGTGGCTTAATCTCGGATGTTCGAGGAAAATTAGGCGGAACCATATTCAGCAACTGGAAAGGGATTCAGTATATGAGAGTGGCTTCGTCAATGCTCGGGAATGCACAAACCCACGAACAGCAGTATATCCGAGAGCAGTTTGCGGATTCCGTAGCCCTATGGCGGACTATGACTCAGATACAGAAGGCAGAATGGGAGGAATACGCCCAGAGCCTTGGAAGTGCATCTTCATCGGAAGCCCAAGTAGGATTGAAGAGCATAATTCCAAGAAAAAGCCGTATCCAGAGTGGGATGAATGCTTTTATCGGAGCAAATCAGATGGTATTGCGAGCAGGATATCCTCGTAGGGTTTTAACGCCGATAGCACCGAACCCTGCCGGAGTGGATTTCAGCACCGTGACAGTAACCCCTGGGACGGGTTACACCATCGGTTTGTTAAAGCCCGAACATTGCAAGCCGGGGGCAATGACGAAAGCTGTAATCTGGCAAAAGTTAGACCGAGCTGGAGCGCATGCACATATAATTGGGATGACAGATGTAACGGATGAATGCCCCGCCATACCAGTAGGACAGGATATGATTGTAGATAAGGTGAGAGTTGGAACGGGGCATACCGTGGAGGAAGTGCCAATAGCAGATTTGCTACCGATAAGCATGTGGGTACAGATGGTAGTAGTATCATCCGATGGGCAGAAGGGAGTATTCAGCGAGCTATTTTACTTGAATTTGGTATAAGATAGTAGGGGTAACGCATGCGTCGCCCCCAAGTATTTGGGCTGGGTGTCGTTAAAATTGGCAGTTGACAGTAGAAAGTTGATAGATTGTAGGGGCACAATATATTGTGCCCCCACAAAATTATAGAACAGGTTTTTTCTTGACAAGTTTAAGAAGATAATTACTATTTACACTATGATTGAACTTGCACCTTCTTTGCTTTCTTGTGATTTCTCAAAGCTAAAGCAAGAAATACATACAATAGAGGATGCGGGTTGTGATGTCTTACACCTTGATATTATGGATGGGCATTTTGTTCCCAATATTACATTTGGACCGGTAGTAATTAAAGGAATACGCAAGCTCACAAAATTGCCATTAGATGTTCACTTGATGATTGAGCATCCCGAAAACTGGATTACCCAATTTGCTTCTGCTGGTGCTGACTGGATAAGCTTTCACCCGGAAGCTACTGATGATGCAGGAAAAGTGATTGAACTCATAAAGAAACAGGGAAAGCTTGCGGCTATTGCATTAAATCCTGACACACCGTTGGAGGTAGTTGAGCCATATCTTCAAGAGCTTGATTTTGTGCTTGTGATGACAGTGAATCCGGGGTTTGGGGGGCAGTCATTTATCCCTGAGCCACTTGAAAAGGTAGAGATTCTTAGCCAAAAAGGTGTAAGGGTTGAAGTCGATGGTGGAATAAAGCTTGAGAATGTAGAAAGGGTTGTAAAAGCTGGTGCACAGATAATCGTATCGGGCTCTGGGATATTTAAGACAGAAGACCCCGGGGCTACGGTAAGGAAGTTTAAAGAGTTAACCACAAAGACTCAAAGACACAGAGTTCACAAAGCTCTATATTGAAATTTTTAACTCTTTGTGTCCTTTGTGCTCTTCGTGACTTTGTGGTGAAAAGCAAAGGGTTAAAAAAATGTCAAGACGATGTAGTATTTGCGGGAAAAAGGGACTTTATGGTTCGCAGATAAGTCACTCCCATCATGTTACAAAGCGGAGGCAATTTCCAAACCTGCGTAAAATACGAACTAAAGTTGATGGGAAGATTAAGGCGGTGCTTGTTTGTGCAAAGTGCTTAAAGGCAAACAAAGTAGAGATTATTCTTACTCGTCCACGAGATTCTGTCCATTCGCAGAATCCTGTGGACAAGACTCCGTGAGCGAACAAAGCTTGAACTTTCCGAGTTCTAATTTCCCATAAGAGAAATAGCGAATCCAGTCCCCAAGCAAAAGAAAATCTTTGTTCTGGTGCTTGTCGCAGACTCCTTTGGAGATGTGTTTGGGGAGATGGATATGTCCGAAAATTACGGCATCAAACCCGGCATTGAACTTTTGCTCGGCAATATCATAGAGCTTTTCCCATCTTATAGCTGTCCCTGTTTTGCTTGATAGATTTGAAACCCAGCGACCAATCAGCCAGGCAATATCAGGATGAATCCAGTGGAAAAGAAATATGGTCAGCTTATTTCTCAGCACCCACTTTGTAGGGTCAAACCTTGAAAATTCATTTCCGTGTGCAATAAAGACTTTTCTTCCCTGAAGCGTGATTTTCAAGGGCTTTTTATAGACCTGCGCCCCAAGTTGTTTGGTGAAGAAATCTCCTGTCCAGAAGTCGTGATTGCCTACTATGTAGTGGATTTGGGTTCCGGATTTCCTGAGTTCCCATAAGCCGTTTAATACGGGGAAATAAGGTTTTGGGATTTGGGTCTTGTATTCGAAATAAAAGTCAAAGAAGTCGCCGACAATAAAGAGTGCCTCGCATCCTTTAATATACTCTATGAATTCAAGGAACTTATGGAGTTTTGTTGCCTCCTTCGTCGGCGCTCCTTTTGTGGGCTCCGTAGCACCAACCCTGGCGGAGTCTTCTCCGGGGTTTCCCCTGAAATGATGGTCTGATACAAAATAAATTACTTTATTCATAAGATATTTTCACCACAGAGAGCACAGAGGATTAAGAGATTCAAGATTTTAAGATTGCAGATTCTTTTTCAATCTTTGATCTTCTAATCTTCAAATTTTGCAATCTGCGGTTAATATGATTATCTGAATTATTACACAACTTTCAAGAAGGTCAAGCTTTTTAAAAGAGATTTATGAAAACCACAGGGGGCACAGAGTCGGCAAGAGGAGATTCACAGAGAAAAAATCTTATTCTTGTAATTCTCAATAAGTTATATCTCTGTGTTTCTCTTTTAATACTCTGCGTTCTCTGTGGTTAATAGACTTTTTCAGTGTTTTTTGAGATAAAAGTTGACAAAACGAGTTTTTGGAAGTATGTTATTATTAAGATGAGAAAGATACTGATAATATTTCTAATTAGTCTATTCGGTAGAACAATACCTCTTTTGGCAGAAGGAGAGTTTCTGGTTGATACAAGTATTGTTTATGTTCCTGCACCAAATCATCAACTGTTGCCTTCTATTGCTTTCGATGGTACAAATTATTTTGTGGTATGGCAACATAGTACAGGAATTTATCGTATTTATGGTGCGAGAGTATCACAATCAGGTAGAGTATTAGATCCATCGGGTATTATTATATCATCTGTAGGAGGTCATTTGCTATCGCCTTCTATTGCTTTTGATGGCACAAATTATTTTGTGGTATGGGATAGTCATGGTCATGGTATTTATGGGACAAGGATATCCCCCTCGGGAACAATATTGGATACACCAAGTGTTCAAATATCTAATGCGCCAAATACTAGAACTCCTCGTATTGCGTTTGATGGCACTAACTATCTAGTAGTATGGAGGCAAAGCAGTGACATTGATAATGGTAAGCCTGACATTTATAGTGCGAGAGTAACTCCCGAAGGAGTAGTATTAGATACATCAGGTATTCCAATATGTACTGCACTAAATACGCAGTTACATCCTTCTGTTGCATTTGATGGCACAAATTATTTAGTAGTTTGGCAAGACATTCGTGACAATAATTATTATGACATTTATGGTGCAAGAGTATCGCGGGAAGGAACAGTATTAGATCCATTGGGTATTCCCATATCAATTGAAGCATGTTGCGAAGAGTCTCCCTCTGTTGCATTTGATGGCATAAATTATTTTGTGGTATGGGAGGACAGAAGGAGCCTTTCTTCCTATGATATTTATGGTGCAAGAGTATCACAAGAGGGAACAGTATTAGATACACAAAACATTCCCATATGTATTGCAACAGATCATCAGCAATATCCTTCTATTGCATTTAATGGCACAAACTATCTAGTAGTATGGGAAGACTGGCGTAGTGGTGGGCCTCCTTACAACATTTATGGTACAAGGGTATCTCAGTCGGGCACAGTATTAGACCCATCAGGAATTGCTGTATCGACTGTAGCAGATACACAGCAATGTCCTTCTATTGCATTTGATGGCACAAACTATCTAGTGGTATGGCAAGATGAACGCAACGGTGATAATTATGACATTTATGCCACAAGAGTTTTACAGTCAGGTGTAGTATTGGATACATTAGATATTAGGATATCGGGTGTACCAAATAGTCAGACACATCCTTCCGTTGCATTTGACAGCACAAATTACTTGGTAGTATGGCAAGATGAACGCAACGGTGATAGTTATAACAATTATGAGATTTATGGTGCAAGGATATCACAATCAGGCACAGTACTGGATACAATAAGCATTGGTATATCAATTGCAACAGATTGGCAGGTAGAAACTTCTATTGCATTTGATGGCACAAATTATCTTGTGGTATGGAATGACTGGCGTGGTGGTAGTTATAGTCATGACATTTACGGTGCAAGGGTATCTCAGTTGGGCACAGCATTGGATACATCGGGTATTGCAGTATCAACGGCGGCAAGTTTTCCGAGGTCTCCTTCCGTTGCATTTGATGGTACAAATTATCTTGTGGTATGGGACGATTATCGTAGTGGCAGTGATTATGACATTTATGGTGTGAGGATATCACAGTCAGGAACGGTATTGGATACATCGAGTATCCCAATATCCACCACAGTAAATGGTCAGGAATCACCTTCTATTGCATTTGATGGTACGAATTATTTTGTGGTATGGGCTGATTGGCGTGATGGTAGTTATAGTTATGATATTTACGGTGCAAGGGTATCTCAGCTGGGCATAGTATTGGATACATCAGGCATTCCAATATCCACTGCAGTGAGTAGTCAGCGATATCCTTCTATTGGGTTTGATGGCACAAATTATCTTGTAGTATGGCAAGATTATCGTAATGGCAGTGATTATGACATTTATGGTACAAGAGTCTCACGAGATGGGGGAGTATTAGACACAGGGGGTATTGCCATATGTATTGCACCAGCTTGGCAATCGCGTTCTTCTGTTGTATTTGATGGGACAAATTATATTGTGGTATGGGAAGATGATCGCAACAGTGATTGGGACATTTACGGTATTCGTTTAAGTACTTCTGGGACAGCAATTGATTCTTTTGTGGTATCCACTCAGTTAGGCAACCAGCGTTCACCAGCATTGTCCAAGTGCTCTGATGGAAAGCTACTTATCGCTTATTCAGGATGGACGCCTGAAATTAATGGCAAGCCAGCAAATACTATGAGGATTTGGGGAAAGTTTTATCCGTTCACAGGAGTGGAAGAGCAAAAAGAGTTAAGAGTTGAGAGTAAAGAGTTAAGAGTTTTTCCAAATCCGTTTAATAAAAAGGCGATGATTAATTACCAGCTACCAGCGAAAGGTAGAGTCTCATTAAAGATTTATGATTTGGCAGGAAGATTAGTAAAAGCTCTCGTGGATAAGGAAGTTAAAACTGGAAAACACACAATAAAATGGGATGGTAAAGACTTACAAGGCAGAAAAGTTTCAAGTGGTATTTACTTCTGCAAAATGGAAGCAGGAGACTTCAAGGCAATCAAGAAATTAGTAATTTTGAAGTAGCTTCTTTAATTTACTACCTGGTGTATCCAAATAGTTAGAAAAATCACCACAAAGGCTCAAAGACACAGAGTTCACAAAGCTTTATATTGAAATTTTTAACTCTTTGTGCTCTTTGTGACTTTGTGGTAAATCAAAGGAATAAACTGTAATTTATTACTTCCCTATACAGAATTCGGAGAATATGCGGGTTAAGATGTCTTCTGATGTGACTTCGCCTGTTATTTCTCCCAAAGAGTTTATGGCTTCCCTTATTTCATAAGAGATAAGTTCCTGCGTTAATTTTCCTGCTCCATTTTGTGCTCTCTCGATAGCTGTGTTGGCTTTTCTTAAAGCATCGAGGTGTCGAGTTCTCGCTACAAGTGGTGGAGTATTATTTACGGAAATAAGCTCTGATATAGCAGGCAGAATTGAATCAATATTATCCCCTCTTAAAGCAGATACTGAGATGAGTTTGTTGAGTTGGGGAGTTATTGAGTTGGGGAGTTCATTATTCCAATCAATTGGAGCGGGTTTTAGGTCGCATTTATTTAATACCCCAATAACCTTTCCAATTGGGTCGGAGTTTCCATTCTGTTCCAGATTGCCTTTTACCTCCTCAAGTAATTTAATATCTTCTTCTAACAATCCTTTGCTTTGGTCAAATACAAAGAGAACGGCAAACGCTTCTTCTATAGCTTTTTGTGTTCTTTGCACTCCTTCCTTTTCTATCGGATTTCTTGCTTTCCTTATTCCTGCGGTGTCCACAAGTTTTATGGGAATGCCATCAAGATTTATCCATCCCTCAATTGTGTCTCTCGTGGTTCCTGGATAGGGAGTTACAATAGCTCTATTCTGTGAGATGAGAGCGTTGAAGAGACTTGATTTGCCGACATTTGTTCTTCCCGCAATAGCCACTGTTGCTCCTTCTCTCACAAGTTTACCTGATTCACCAGACTTAAGGAGTTCAATGATTCCCTCAGTCACTTCTTTCAGATTTATATCCTGCTCTTCTACATCAAAATATTCTGGGAAATCTATCGAAGCTTCAAGATGGGCATTTATCTCAACTAATTTCTCTTTAATCTCGACAATTTTGCCTGAAAGCTCGCCATTAAGTTGTGATAGAGCAAGAGATAGGGCTTTATCTGTTTTTGCCTGCACGATATCAAGAACTGCTTCTGCTTGTGCAAGGTCAATCCTGCCAGAAAGAAATGCACGCATCGTAAATTCTCCGGGCTTTGCGAGTCGTGCACCATTTCTGAGAATAAGCTCAAGTATTCGCTTTAACCCAACAGTTCCTCCGTGTGCATTTATTTCTATCATATCCTCGCGAGTATAAGTATTGGGCTTTCTCATCACGAGGAGAAGCACTTCGTCAAGCTCTATTTTTGTATCAGGGTCTATTATTTTGCCGTAATGGACTGTATGAGTCGGAGCTTTGCCTGGCTTTATTTTGCCTTTAAATATCTTGTCTGCAATCCGTAGGGCATTAGGTCCGGAAATCCTCACGACTCCAATTCCTCCTTCTCCGAGCGGAGTAGCTATTGCAGATATTGTATCCATAACTCCAATAATTTATTAACCGCAGATGAACGCGGATAGACACAGATAAAGACTATCCTATAAATTGCTCCATACACTTTGGGAGATCTGGGCTATATCCTCCTTCAAGGACATAGAAAGTTGGTCGGTTAAGTTCTTGAATTAGCTCTCCTATTTTTCTGTAAGAGGCAATTTCAAGTCCAAGTCCACCAACTGGGTCAAGTTTATATGTATCAAACCCAACAGAGACACCAACAAGTTCAGGGTCAAATTTATTCACTTCCTCAAGTGCCTGATTAAGAGTCTCGAGATACTCGTTTTCTCCTATTCCGAAACTTAAAGGATAGTTTTTTATATTTCCCCTTGACTCTCCACCACTCCCGGGATAGAAGAATCCATACCGATGAAGAGAGAGATACAGGACATCCTCATCTCCTAAAAATATATCTTCAGTTCCATTCCCGTGATGGCAATCAATATCAAGTATTGCTGTCTTTTTACCAAACTTCTTTACCGCAATAGCCATATTATTGAAGTAACAGAATCCTCCGAGAGAACCTCTCGTAGCATGATGTCCCGGGGGCCGCATAATAGAAAATCCTGTATCTCCTGCAGCAGAAACCTCAGCGGCAAGAACTGCACCACCAGCCGATTTCCTTGCATGCTCATATATTCCAGATAATGCTGGAGTATCAGGGTCAAAAAAGTTTTCACCTTTGACTTTTTCAAGCAACTCTTTAGTATGGACTCGTAAAATATCCTCCTCTTTACAGGCAGGAGGTTTTTCAAATTCAACTCCTTTGGACTTCAAAAATCCGTATATCAACTCCACTCTCTCTGGACTTTCTGGATGTCCGGGGCTTTTATACTCAAGGCATTTTTCAGAAAAAACAAACCTCATCCCCTGAATTTTACCTCCTAATCTTGTCAAATGTCAAGAAAAAATCGCAACCACAGAGAACACAGAGAAAAAATTTATTTTAGACTCTCCGTGCTCTCTTTTCATAAGCTCTGTGACCTCTGTGGCTTGTAATTTCATAGAATATCAAATAAAAACTTGACATTTTTCAATTATCGCTTATAATAATTATAGGGTTAGAACAATTTAACTCACAGATTTTTGACACAGAATTCGTCTGTGTCCTTTTGGGAGGTAACTTATGATTTCTATGTGTTATATACTTTTGCTTGTAAGTTTTCAATCAATAGCTTATCAAGCTGACTGGATGGGTGGTTCAGGAGTTCGTGGCCCAGTGAGCAGTTGGGGGACTCAATACTGGTTGAGTGATAGCGTAACCACTGCCACCCCGGGGCAAGCTTCTCTTATAGCTACCAATTGGGATTACTCCAACTGGCCCATTCATATTGTGGAAAACAACCCAGGAATCTTGCATAGCACTCAAGGTTTTATGCCAGCAGATATAGATGGCGATGGAATAACTGACCTTGTTGCATACACAGCCGACACAGTTGTCTGGTACAAACATAATGGACATTACACTTTCTCCTCCAAGAATATAATAGGACCTGCCGAAGATGGAGGTTTTGCAACCCCATGTGTTTACCCCTGTGACCTTGACCAAGATGATGATATAGATGTGTTAGTAGCCACTAACGGAGTCGGAGTTGGATGGTATGAAAATCAAAACCTTACCTGGCAATACTATAGTTTAGATAACTCGACAGGTTACCATAGAATATCAGCCACAGATGTAGAGCTTGACGGAGATATTGATATTATAGCTGTTGACAACGCTATAGACTGCTATTGTGGGAACATTTATCTCTTCCGTGATACTACCGGCAATCAAGATTTCAGAAAAGAGTCCATAGTAACATTCCCTGCTGATAGCCAAGCGTGGAGGGTATATCCTGCGGATTTCAATAATGATGGGTACCCTGACCTTTATGCTGTTCATTTTGATGTTCGTATTTTCCTTAACGACTCCACAGGGCACTTTTATGAGTCTTGGTCATTTGACCACTGGCCCGGGAAAGAATTTGATGGTGCATGGGCTGAAGATATAAATATGGATGGAAATATGGATTTGGTATGTGGGAACTACTACAATTTTCCTCGTGGATTTTATGGATTCCTTAACGACAGTGGCACAGGGACTTATTTCCGCACTGAAATCCTCGCCCTCGATGACTCCTATATGGATGGAGCAATAGCCCGTGATATAGACTTAGATGGATTCCCAGATATAGCGGGCACTCTTTATAAAGTAGGTTGGTTTCGTCAAGACCCTGCTAATCCTTTAACATTTACCATTCACCAAATAGATACTATAAAAGAATCTCACTGGATATATGCAGAGCCCCTATGCAATAGATGCACTCCAGCAATAGACCTCTTGGTCACGGGTATAGGGAGTCATAGGGTTTATGAAAACCAAATGCTTACTTCATTCGCTCACACAGGTGACCTTGAATCATCTATGCTTGAGATTACTACCCGATATTTTGAGCCTTGCACTCTACAGTATTTTGCTTATGATGCCTGTGTTCCAAATGATACATCTCTATCTTTCTACTGGAGAGCAGGGGTTGAGAGTCTTTTTCTTGTATGGAGTGATTGGCAAGGTCCATATCCTGCAACAGTAGGACTGGATATTACGGATAGTTTTGCATTCCCTGATACCGCTGCTCGGATGTTCCAATACAAAGCAGAATTTAAAAAGGGTAGTGATATAGCAGTTCTCTATGAGGTGCGACTCCACTATTTTTGCTCAGGAATTGGTGTAGAAGAAGCAGTGCCTGCAATTCAGAAATTACAAATGCTGAAGACAGCTATGGATAGCAAGCTTATTCTGAAGCTTCCATTTGGTGATTGCATTTCTCTGAAACTTTACGATGTCACAGGGAGATTGGTAGAATCAGTATTTGACGGATACCTTTCTTCTGGAACACACGAGTTTGAAATACTCCATCAAGGCAAAGGCATTTACTTTGCGAGACTCCACTCAACACACCTGTCCCGACACGGAACGGGTCGGGAAGGTGCCAAAACCTTAAAACTTATAAAATTAAGATAAACGAGTGGAACCCCCAAAAAGCATTTCAATCATTACAAAAGATACGGAGTCCCGCATAAAAGATACTAATGTTAGCATAAAGGATACACGACCGTGCGTAAAAGCCACACAACTGTTTTCTGTATTCTGTGTTCTGCTTTCTGTTCTGGCTGGTTGTGCCCATTTCTTTGGCACTAAAACAGCTCCTACTTACTCAAAAAGCGAAATAGAAGCAGTAAGGATAGATACTATTTTTAGTGCAGACATTGGCAGAGTGTTGCCTGCGATGAAAAAAGCTTTGTTAGAGATGGGGTTTGAAATAGAAAACGAACTCTCAAATTCAATTGTGACTTTCCAAATGGAAGTTGAAGAAGCTGATTTTGGAGAGTATGCTGTCCAGGAAGTTAGCAATGGATATGAACCAGTATCAGAAAACGAGTTATACGAAGCTCCATTTGTGAAATTACAATGTTCTATTACCTCGGTTGGAAGAAAAACAAGACTTGTAGTAACAACTCTTTTTGAGGCATACAGAAAAGAGATAGTTTATAGACAAAAAAGTGCTGCTCCTCCTGACCTAATTACCAAGGGCTATCAAGAATTTAAAGGAGAAGAGATAAGATGCATAACTACTGGAGAATTTGAACGCAGGCTTTTCAGTCGTATCCCAGAAATTTTACTCAAGCTTCGTAGGAAACAATTATTCCATTAGAATAATCTTTTTGGAGGCTCGCGTATCGGACGTTCTTAAAGTTACGAAGTAGATGCCAGAACTAAAGTTGCGCATATCAATACTTAAAGTGTAATTCCCGGCTTTCTTTTGCTCATTAACAAGCGTTTCTATTTCCCTGCCAGCAATATCGTGAATCGTTAATCGTAAATCGTGAATCGTCCGATTTTCGTTTAACGAATAACGAATAACGGTCTTTTCGGTAAATGGATTTGGACAAACCATAAACTCTAAACTCTCAACTCTAAACTCTAAACTATTTTTAGATGGCTCTATCTCCAACCAAACTGGATGCCCAGGGCCCACTAATTCCTCCTCGCCGTAACGCATCCAGCCATATCCTTTCTCACCCCAACCATTGCCCCACGAATTTTTAAAAAGCCATGCTCCTTTTTCGTCGTCCCATCCACATAAACAAACCGCATGGACATATTTCTCTCCAATAATAGGCTCATAAATTCCATCCTTATAATAAAGAAAGTCTGAATAAGGAGTTAACCAACAGGCTAAAGGACCTTCCATTATCCGCAATTTATATTCTGTAACATAGGATGTAGTCTTCCAAGATTTAGCCTTCTTAACTCTATTTTCCCAATCAGGACATCTCATACAACAGGGTAAAACATCACCTATATATGGAAAACAATCTTCATCCGGCAATCCTGTCTCCACCATAAACTGTGATGCCCAATCTAAACTTCCTCCATGACATCCAAAATTACGAAAATCACAGGAGACAGAAAATTCCTCAGAAAGGTCAATATTTACATCAGGAAGGTTATTTACAATCTTTAGCCGAGACTCAAAACCAGAGACAACAGCAAAACAAATACAGCAACCGCAAGCTATTTGATTCTTTGCTGGGGTCATCCAATTATGCCCTTTATGGTTTCGCCAATCCCAAGAAGGAGGGAAGCAAATACTTTCTGCACTTTTAT
>JAGMCN010000057.1 GCA_023129235.1 Caldifarciminota bacterium
ATATACGTGCAAGATGTAGTAGATGCCTATCTTAAAGTTTTAGACAATTTAGAAAATTTTAATGAAGAATTTATGGAATTTGAAATAGGCACGGGGAAGAGCATCTCTCTTAAGGATTTTGTAAGCAAAATTGAAGAAGAGATTGGCAAAAAAGCAAACATAAAATGGGGAGCAGTTCCCTATAGAAAAAATGAGATTTTTGATTCCAAAGCACGCATGGAAAAAGCGAGAAAATATCTGGGATGGTACCCAAAATATGATGCATGTAGTGGATTAAAAGAAACTATCGATTGGTATAGGGGGTAATAATAATCAAATGATATCAAAAAGCGAGGGTTTATCAAAAGTAGCAGGCGTTAAAGGAAAAGTTATAAAAGGAATTACGATAAAACAACTTAAGAAAATTCCTGATGAAAGAGGGTGCATCTACCACATGCTCAGAAGCGATGACCTGCTTTTTGAGAAGTTCGGAGAAATATATTTTTCGGTAATATATCCTATGGTCATCAAGGGATGGCATCTTCATGAAAAAATGACGCTGAATTACGCGGTTGTCCAAGGGATGATAAAACTCGTTCTTTACGATGATAGAGAAGATTCTCCTACAAAGGGCAATTTGATGGAGTTATTTATTGGTGAGGAGAATTACTGTTTAGTCAAAATACCACCAAAAATTTGGAATGGATTTAAAGGTATAGGAAACAAAATAGCAATAGTTGCAAATTGTGCGACATTACCTCACGACCCAAATGAGATAAAAAGGATGGAGCCTTTTACGAACAAGATACCTTATGATTGGGGGCTAAAACATGGATGAATACTTTAGAGAAATATACGGAAATAGAAAAGTGCTAATTACAGGTCATACGGGTTTTAAAGGTAGTTGGTTATCTTTATGGCTTACAGAATTAGGAGCAAAAGTTATCGGCTACTCCTTAGAGCCCCCAACAGAACCAAATTTATTTGAATCCGTAAATCTGAAGGATAAAATCACGCACATAATTGGTGATGTCAGAGATGAAGAACATTTAATCTCCGTTTTTGAAAAATATCCGCCTGAGTTCGTTTTCCACCTGGCAGCACAGCCATTAGTGAGGATTTCCTATAAAGATCCAAAATTCACTTATGAAACAAATGTAATGGGAACTGTAAATGTTCTTGAAGCAGTAAGGAAAACAAAAAGCGTTAGGGTCTGTGCTATTATTACCAGCGATAAGTGTTACGAAAATAGAGAATGGGTTTTTGGCTATAGAGAAACGGACCCTGTGGGGGGATATGATCCATACAGCTCAAGTAAAGGCTGTGCTGAACTTGTAACCGCTGCTTATAGAAAGTCATTTTTTAATCCCGAAGATTACGGCAAAACACATAATGTAGCTTTATCATCTGTGAGGGCGGGAAATGTCATAGGTGGCGGAGATTGGGGAGAAGATAGACTTATCCCTGATTGCATAAGAGCACTTTCTCAGAATAAAACAATTGTTATTCGTAATCCACAAGCAACGAGACCGTGGCAATATGTTTTAGAATCTTTGTCAGGCTATCTATTACTTGGAGCACTGATGTATAAAGATGGAACTAAATATAGTGATGCATGGAATTTTGGGCCAAACGATGAGAGCATAATAACCGTAGAGGAATTAGTTAAGCTTGTAATTAAATACTGGGGCAGTGGTAACTATGCAGTAGATACTTCAACTCATCCTCATGAAGCTGGTCTCTTAAAGTTAGATGCGAGTAAAGCCAGAGCATTGCTTGGTTGGA
>JAGMCN010000058.1 GCA_023129235.1 Caldifarciminota bacterium
AACAGGTCATCAAGGATAAGAAGTCCGTGAATATCACAAGGAGGAACTCCATATACAACCCTTCTTGGTATGTTATCCAAATCAGCGTTGTAATTTTCTTCATCATATCTGAACATACTGAATTCTGGAGGACAAATAAGTTTCTTGACAGGCAATAAAGTCCTTTTGGGTTCGAGAATCAACTTAGAAAAGTCATCTATTTTATCATAGACATATGTTTCACCTTTTTTTACAGGTCCCCACAGGTCCCCAAATTGCTTTGAGGATTCAAGGAACTCTTTTAGATGTTCCTTTTTCATCCAAAGAACTCTCATATTTTTCGCCTTTCGTTTTACTCCAAGATACTTTCAGACACTTGTTTTTCTTAACATTACAATCTAATAATTCTCACATAGCACTTCGTAATAACTCTGTGGATGAGCACAAGCAGGGCATAACTTTGGTGGTTCAGTTCCTTCATAGATATAGCCACAGTTACGGCATTTCCATTTTACGGAATTCTCTTTTTTGAAAACCCTTTTATCTTCTATGTTCTTCAAGAGCTTCTTATATCGCATCTCGTGTTCTTTTTCTACTTTGGCAATTTCCTCAAATACCTCTGCAATCTCTGTAAATCCTTCTTCTCTTGCAATTTTGGCAAATTCAGGATACATTGAAGTCCATTCATAATTCTCGCCTTTAGCTGATGCCTTAAGATTTGCCTTTGTGTCGCCAATGCCCTTCAAGAACTTGAATTCCAGTTCTGCGTGTTCTTTCTCATTGTCAGCTGTCTCCTGAAATATAGCGGCTATTTGCTCATATCCCTCTTTTCTTGCCTTGCTGGCAAAGTAAGTATATTTATTCCGTGCCTGAGATTCCCCTGCAAAAGCAGACAGGAGATTCTTCTCAGTCTTGCTTCCTTTTAACTCCATAATTCCCTCCTTTCAAAAAAAGATTTCACCACTCATACGAGTCTGCGACAAAGACACAAAGTTTTTAGGAGAAATAGAGAATAAAGAGAACGGGAGAATTCTAAATTTTTTATCTTTTTTCTCCAACTCTCCATTTTCTCCCTTTCCCCTTATCTTCTTTTCTCTGTGTCCTCTGTGGTTTCTTTTATATTTTATCATATTCTATTTTACAGTACCATTTGTTGACTTCCACAAACCATGAATGCTACAATACTCCCTCGCCTCTATTTCTTCTGCTTTTATTTCAAATAGAGCTTCTGGGGTATCTCCCGGTTTTAAGAACTTCTTGCATACCCTACCATCGGCAATTATCTCTATCCATTCTATATAGTGCTTTTCCTCCATCGGATGTGGAATTGAGCCAACTTTTACCTTTATCCCATTTTCTATTCTCTCTATCACTGGAATATGTTTTTCCTGTCCAACATCTTCTGTTTTCTCTTTAAGCAATTCCATCGGCTGTCCACAACATACTAATTCTCCTACTCCTGTATGTAACACTTCAACAATATTACCACAAATATTGCATTTATAGACCTGCAATTGCTTGGTCATTTTACACCTCCTTGTTTTTCAACCACATTATACCTCATACGTCCGATACAGAGATCGGACGCTACTATTATCCTTATCCATTTGACTGTAGCGTCGGGTCCCCGTACCCGACGAAGAAGTTCCTGCACCCGACGAAATATTTCAAATAGGCATATTAACTAATTTGCTTAAATAATAATCTTCTTTATTCTCTACTATACCTTTGCGAACAGGATTATTTAAAACATACTCCGTTACTTTAAACACATCTTCATTTTTCCTCAAAATATGTTCAAAATATCCTCTTTGCCAAAGTTTTCCATTCATACCTAATTGCCAAAAAGTATGAGTAGTAAATTTTTTAAAATCTCTAATGAGATCTCTTAAATCCTTTGCATTTTCTTCTGCCTGAACTATAAAATGTAGATGATCAGGCATTAAACAATATGCTATTAGACGATAACCATAACTTTTGCTATATTTTTCAAGACTTTTAAGAATTGCATGAGATATTTCATTGTTGCCAAAATAAATCGTTTTATTGTAGGCGCAAAGAGTAAGGAAATAAACAAAATAGGGCTGTGAGTAGTCAAAATCTTTTAATCTAATAGAGCGGTTTTTCCCGAAGGTTTTGTATTTCTCTCTAATGTTCATTTCTTCTACAACATACCCCGGGTTCCCGTTTCCAACGAAATCTCTCCTGACTGTAGCGTCGGGTCTCCGCACCCGACGAAACACTCGTCTATGCGTCCGATACAGAGATCGGACGCTACATTCCTGTGAGAGCGACGATTTTTTTATTTAAGGAGCTCTCCAAGTCACCTGGAGACCTCTGCAAGTCATTCACACATCTGTGTAAGTCATTTACACACTCGTGTGAGTCTTTTACACATCTGTGTAATTCATTCACACATCTGTGTAAGTCATTTACACACTCGTGTGAATCATTCACAGAACTCTCCAAATTTTTCACTTAATAACAATGCATCAACTCTTTAACTTTTGAAATCAAATCGGCTACTTCTTCTTTTTTAGGTTCTGTCTTTTTGTCGTGGTCACATTTATTTCTAATATCCCCCAGATATTGGATTTTACGCCATTCTATGAGATCCACTAAATTATTGTCCTTCAAAATATCATTTAATTTATTAATAGCAGCATTTTTAGGATATTTTAATTTGGGTTCATTTTTATCACAC
>JAGMCN010000059.1 GCA_023129235.1 Caldifarciminota bacterium
ATTCCCATTCGTATAAATTCCAAAATATCCATGTGCTAATAACTCTAGAATAGCTGACTTTAAATATTTCCCCCTATCCGAAAGTCTGTGTATTGCAATTAAATAATTCTCAAGCTGATCTGCAAATGCTTGGTAAGGTTCCTTTTCTAAAACAGGTTCAGAAAAAACTTCAATAGAAAAACCCGAGTTTGTAATCTCTTCTATAAACGCATCTATAAGATACGCAAGAGGATTATAAGTCTCGGGAACATAATTAGACAGCGCACTTACTAAATCAACTTCAGGGAAAGTCATTTTTTTAACCAAAGAAATTTCCTTCCCAAATAGATAGAAACTTAAATTCTTCTCTGTAACATTAAGAAATTTAGTATGCGAAACCTGCGCAGCTAAAACTCTTTGAAATAATGGATCATATTGACTTACCATATTATTTAGTACGGCTTGGGAGGGATAACTATTGTATCTTTACTCCCAAGAATTTTACGAAGATTCTTCTCATAATCGGCCCTAATCCAATCTGGCGAACCTACAGATGGACGAACTGCCGATGAAGTTGGAGACCCAACAATTGATATGGGTGCCATTTGCTTTGGGAAGATAACTTCCGATGCCGTTACAAAATAATTAAGAGCGTGAGCAAAATCATCCATAGATATAGTTTGATATACTTTCTGCTTTCGTCCAAATCTATCTTGAAAATCAGGGACTAAGTTTTTTAAATGTGTTAGTAATTGATCTCCTCCGGTCATCAATTCATAAAACTTTACTGAGCCATTCCTTATTCTATCATACATACTATCTAATGATTCAGTTCTTTCTAAATTTATAATCTTTGTTTTATTATCAATCTCCTTAAATCCTTTAGACTTTCGAGCAATATTCCAACTACGTTGGTTGATTAAATAAAATCTAATATCTTTAAATTTTTCTTGAAGCTTCGCTGCAAAATGTTGATCTGGAAACATATCCATACAAATCGCATCTGGTTTCAATATCCCGATAGCCTTCTCAAAATCTCTAGCATTATGAAACATTATAGCTTTCGTCACTACAGATTGTTCTGGATTTGCAAATCCTATTATCATATGAAAATTGTTTCCTTGATCAATTCCTAAACAAACTTTACTTCTTTTATAATTCTGAAAGTCAGTCTGTGACATTAAAGCTGCTTTGAAATCAGCTAGGTTAAACTGCATTGTCTTTTCAAGATAAGGAATACCAAGTGAAAAATTGTAAAAATGCTTTGGCTTTTCACTATGAAATGCCTTTATTAATTTTTCTGCTTTTATCCACGGAGCCATTAAACGATTAAAGGAATAACCATGAATCTCTCGACCTGGATTCCTCGGAATCCATAAGCCTTTTCGTCTATCATCATCGGATAAATCCTTTCGGCAATGCCGACACACGAAGGTCTTTTTTTGAAAACTAACATTCACAGGCCACTGTAGAGTCTGTCTTTCTTTACAAGCTGGGCATTCAATATGCCATTCACGCTGATCCGATTCATCCCAAAGATTAGATATTCCATAGTTTGGTAAAGTAGGAGTCCCAATCCAGTAAATAATATCTAATGATTTAGCTCCCTCTAATCTTTCTTCATACATCTTTCTTACGTCTGGCTTCTGAAAATCTAACTCATCTACTACTAATATATCAGCATCGATAGTTTGGGCTCTAGTCTGACTCCAGGATCCTCGAAAAAAATAATGCGAGTTATCAATTCTTTTGAGGACACTTGAGAATACTTGGCGTCTCGAGAATGGATCTTTTGAGACCTTATCTCTTAAACCAGATGACATTGCAATCAAAGGATCAACCTTAGAAAGAACAAAATCTTTTACATCTGTCGCCGTCGGCAATGTATAAATAATTGAAATATTCTTTTGGCAACCATGATATAAAACTTTAAGTAGAGTAGTAAATGAAACACCAACTTGAGTACACTTTCTAATAACAATTCTCTGGGCCGGATCTATAAGATAGTCCCATAGAAAACCATGATCTCGAAACTCAAGAGGTGCATTCTTATTTGTTCTTATCTCGCAGTCTTTTATCCACTCCACTATCTTCAATTTTTGGGGATCCTTTTGCATCTTCAAGTTGAGGTAAAGACTTATAACCAAAGTGATCTTTGATATCTTTAATTTTAGTCGGTGTAATATTTGCTTGTTTTAAACTTTCAGCTCCTACTACATTAAGAAGAATATTAACTAATCCTGAAGATACTTTTTTCTTGCCGGGCGCAGCTCCTACAAACTTCAAGAATTCTTTAACAATCAAATCATCACTAGCATCTCCTAATCTATTCTCGAATTCAGCTTTAAGACTTTTATAAATATCTGGCAAATCTCTTATCCTTTGAATCTGAAAATCAAACATCTTAGCATTTAAATGATTTTGAAGACGCTGTGTAAAAATTGGATTATTAATAATCCTATCTATCAAAGCCTCCGTTAACTTAAGTTCCTCCCTAATTTCGGCTAAGCTTTTACCTTCTATTACTTTCTCATAAATCTTTTTGTTTCTACCTGAATGCCAATACCGCGTCTCTTCAGATTGTTCAGTTATCTTAGTCATGATTACCTCTTAAACAATTTAAGTGATCGAAAAATATCTTCCAAAATAAAACTCCCAATCAAAAGCCCTAAGACTTTAAGACTAAAGGGAGCAGGAAGATATACAACAAGAATAAACAAAACCAAAAAACAAACAAAAAATAGAAGTGGAATCAAAAGAAATGACCACTCTTTCCCCTCCGGAATTTTTGGTTCTTGAGGTAACGTAGGTATTATTTTAATATCATCTGGTAACTTAGGCATGTTCTTACTCTAAACATATAAAGAAAAAAGACCCTTGTCAACTACAGAGTCTTAATTTTTCCATCAATTACCCGCTTCAAATATTCATCCGTAGTAGTATCAATCAGCCACGCTATCTTATGTCCCTTTCTAGCTAGCTCAGCATACTTACTTTTCTTCTCCGGATTTTGTTCAATAAATAAATATCTGCCTAGCTTATAATATCTCAAGCCACTAGAAGTTGTTTTTAAAACAACAGTCCCTTGAGGTAAGCGGACTTCATTATTAGCAAATAAATTTTTAAATAAAATTAAGATAATACTATTAGTCATAGTTTGAAAATTTAATTTAGTCTGCGAGGTTGTTTTAAAGTTATTGTTTCATGTCTAAGAAAAAAAAGCAAGACCTAAACGTCTTGCTTAATTTTCCCGATTCCACAAGGATTGAATCTAATGAACTGATTCTTTAATCTTTAGATAAGTTTTGAAACCTTGATTACAATCTTGAATATCTTTCATAAATTCTTTATAATTCTTTTCTAACTCTTGCGTACTCTTTTTAAGAGTAAGAAAAGCTTTATAATACATAGGAAGATTCTTAATTATTTCTTGAAGCATTCTGTAAGAAGAATACTCATTAATTCTTTTTACACTAGACCAACAATCCCAAGCTTTACTATTCCGAGAATCTGAAATGGTACGGAAGATCTTAATAGTTCTTCTTAGAAACTCAAAATAAACTTTTAATTTTTCTTGATTAATCAGTTTATAATTTTTTAAGACTGAAAATTCTATCAAGTCTTTAACTTCTCCCATTCTAATTTCAAGGTCTCCGCTTTTTAACACTTTTCCTTTACCTTTATCAACACCTTGAATCTTCCCTAGATAATTAAGAGCTCTCCATTCACGTGGATATTTTATTCCATAGACAGAACTTAAATTGTAATGAAGTCTTATAGTATCCTCAGCCACTGGGATTCTGACTATTCGATCACTTAAAATTATACTTCTTTCCAACAAGTGAAGTTCGTCCATAATTTCTGAACATAATTCAAACTTATCCTTAGAAAAGAAATTTTCTTTTTCTTTTCCTTTTACCAGCCCAAACTTTCTCGTAATTTTATTAACTAACCTTACCTTAAGAATATCTTTCTTTTTATCTAATCTTTCTATTTCTTTCCTCACGAATTTAATTTCCTGAAGAGCCTTTAAAAGAACTTGTATTTGCCTCTTCATTGCATTAACTTCTGCATTACCCTATAAGGTTTATTAAAATCCTTAAGGTCTGCTAAAAGTTCTTTTAATTGCTTTACAAACTCTCGTTTTCTTTCTTCTAATTTTAGAAGTTTCTTATGAATTATTCCCCAATTCTTTGCACACTCTTCCTGGATTTCTAATTCAGGAGGAGAACCATAACCTCTTTCTGTTTCAAAATCTTTAAAACTATCAGACTCCCATGCATCTGGATCCTTTTTATCTCCTTTCCCTTTTCTTTTTCTATCAATAGCAAAACCTGTATCATCCTCAACTGTAATGCTTAAATCTTTATTTACTGCATGTTGAGAAGTATCTTCTCCTGTATCTGGTCCATAATAACCATGTTTATAAAAACGAAGAAAACCTTCTAGTTTTTTAGATATTTCAGATAACCGTTTTAAACTATTCCTAAAGTATTCCAATCGTTCTTGATTTATCTTTGGATTCTCTTTCAAAGACGATAAGTCAATTTCATGTGCTTCTCTTTTAAATTTTAAACTATCTTTTATTGAATGAGAAAGAAACCAAGTCCAAGCTACATCTGATTCATACGGTCGTTTTAAACCAGGATTCCTAGTCAAAACTACTTCCTTTTTCCATCCCGTCTTGGCTGGAAAACATATCCTTGTAGATTTATGAATTAAACTCGAGGAAAGTAAAAGATCAAGTTCTTGATCTACATCTACTGCTAAACTTCTAATAGAATCTTTTACTAAACAAGGATAAGTTCTTTTCAAAACAGAATCAAAAGCCCTAGATTTTGTATCCAGGGCTCGTTTTGTTTTAACTAATTCTTGTATGGTTTTAATCATTTTAATTTCTTAACTTGACAATTCGACCAAACGGCCACCTGATATCGTTTGATCTAGTTACCCAGTAAGTTTTATACATTGGTTCTTTAGATGGAAAATCTCCATACCCATCCGTGAAGAATACTAAACAGTCAATAGAGTCTACAAACTTATCCTTGATTGTTTTAAAGACCGGTCTGAAATCAGTACCTCCTCCACCTTTTGGTTTAAGAGCTTTTAACTTTCTCTGGTTTTCAGCACTTACTTCTATCCAGTCATAAACTTGAGTATCAATCCAACATATCCAGAACTTAAAAGATTTAAAAGTTCTTGCAAGTCCAAACACTTCTGATATAGCTTTTGTTATATCATCTTTTGACATTGATCCTGAAGTATCAATAGCAACCACAGCTTTGATAGATCGATTCTTAATGCTTCCAGGAAAAAAGAAGGGAAGGTATTTCTTACTGGGTCTTCTCCAGGTTCTCTGCTTTTCAAGTCTAGCTAATCTTTGTCTAATGATTTGATACCAAGGGAGTTCAGGATATTCTAGTTCTCCTAATTCTCTCAAAAGGCCAGCTGGAACATTTCCTTTCTGTTGCTGATTCGCAGCATCTATTCGTTCTTTCCATTCTCTAGCTAATGCCTGAATCTCCTCAGACGTTTTTGGTTTTTCTGTTTTCCCTCCTTTAATTAAGTCTTTAACAAGCCTTTCTATTATTTTCTTCCATGAAGGAGGAAGATTTTCAATATCAACCTCGAGTCGTCCTCCTGATAACATTTTAAATGTAAACTTAGGAGATTTCTGATATAGTTCTTGATAAATTTGTTCTGTTGTTTTATCTCCAATATCTTTAATCCGAATAGGACCAATCTGAATTCCGTCATAATCCGGTATTAATCCTCCTTTTGGAAGTTCAATTCCATTCGTATTTCTTATTTCCTCATTTACTTTAATATCTGCAGCAATATTCCATAGAACCATATTTCTATCTTGGATTCTAAATGGATGCTGAAAAGCTAAATGCATAATCTCATGACAAACCAGTCCTCTTAATTCTATATCATTCAAACCATGAATATAACTTTCGTTAAAGTAGAAATTTCCTTGTTCATCTATAGCTGCGGAAGGAACACTATCTGTTTTTATTACATTAAGATAACAAGCTAGTTGTCCAAACCATGGCTGAAAGATTAACAAATTTACTTTTGCTTTTACAATTCTTTCTTCTTCAGTCATATTAATAATTTAGTTTATCGGATTCATCACATTTGAATTTCGGCCTTTCTTCTCCTAAAACATAATACAATGAATCAAGAATTGAAGTTGCCTCTAATTGCATTAAAGCTCTAGGAGCATTTATTTGAACAGTTGCTGGATAACAATCAAGAACATGCCAATAGCTTTTAGTTACCTTTTTAATTCTTTCTCTTACTTCTTTTTCTTCAATCATATTTTTTTACTATTTCAGTTAGACTTTTTGGGATAGTCCAGAAAGAGGAAACATGTCTCCAACTTCCTGGTCTATCTTCATCTTGTCTAACATAAATTAATTCGTTCTTATCAAAGCAACCAAACTTCTTTAGCATCCTAATTCTTAACATTTTTCTTTTGAGCATTTCTTTCTTTCTTTCTAATCTCATCCCAACAACCTTTACAATACTTAGGATGAGTTTTGTAATAAGTTACATGAAGCCCGCCTTTGGCTCTCAATTTTTCTATTCTATCTCTATTAGTAAGAAGAATAGTACAGACTCTACATCGTTTTTTTGAACACGCATTACAAAGCCACGTTTGTTTTCCGACCGGTCTAAACCCTCGTGCTTTCCATCGGTAAACTTGAACAGGCTTCTTTTCGTAAATAATTGTTACCTTTTCTATTCTAGCTATTTCTATTCTTTCACATTGGTAACATTCTATTTTCTTCTCTAATATCTTAGGCTTCTTTTGATTACCATCAAGCCTCATATCTTTAAACCTCATCTATATAAACACCTAGCTTTTTGAAAAGCTGTTCAAAATTCTTAAGAGCAACCAATTCTTTTGTTCTTTTCTTCAAAATCATTTTCAAAAATGCCACCGAAAATTCTGGAGGTAGTTCATGTGCTACTTCTGCTACCTTCTCTGGAACTAATTTCTTATCTTTCTTAAACCAAAAGGATGCCAGTGTAGATATTATCGCGTAGAATAAAGATGCTTTTTCAGATGATTGTTTAATTTTTTCAATAGCTTCTTTAGGATGTGCTAAAAATTTAACCATATCTAACTTACCGGTTAATTTTACATAAGCAATAAACCTTGAAGCTACTTCCGGACTTACACAAGATCCGACCAGGTCTTGAATCAAAAGATTATCTTTGAGTCCTTTTATTAAATGACTCGCATTCTCCCACTGTCTTGGAAAAGGATTTGCTTTTCTGTCTAACAATCTTTCATCCCACTTTCCCTGTGGCCACAAGTCCTCAGGAAAGTTCTTTAGATAACCAACAATTCTTGGATCATCATCATGTTCCAGAAGATAATTAATAATCTCATTCAATTCAGGTTCAAGTTGTAAGTGACAAAACCTACTTAACAAAGCCAAAGAAGTTGTATGAACCCCACAGTAATCTTGTTCTGAATTGGAAGCAGCTACTCTCCAAAACTTTTCTTTATTATCCTTATCAAGAACAGGAGGTAAGTTTGAAATTCTACCCTCCAAGATATAAGAATACATAGCTGCTCTTACAGTCTCATCAGCCAAATTCATTTCATCAAAGAATATTATTCCTTGACCTTCTCTAGGCAATTCCTCTGTAGGAAAGAATCGAGTAATCTTAACTTCATCTCCAGAAATTTGAGGCATACCTCTTAAATCTGGAGCATCGTATTGACTCATTGTTATTACTTTCAAAGTAAAGAACTTCTTACCAAACCGGTCTTCGGAATAATCCAAACCTAAGTCTTGTGCTCTAGCTTTAGCAAATTGCCTAAGCACAGAAGTCTTACCAGAACTAGGTCGACCCCAAAGGTAAAGAGGTTTCTTTAATCTCCAAAAATAAAATAACAATTGTTGAAGACGTCCTATATTTACTATGTGCATATTTTTTATTTGTTATTAGTTTTATTACAACCTTTAAAAAAAGGTAGCGGACCCACTTAAGATTCACCGCTCATTTTCTAGCATTAACATAATTCCTACAAGTACTCCTTCTTCAAAACTCTTCATCTTTACATTCTTAGTCTTGCTTGTTTCCTTAGCAATCCATTTCATAAGACATGCTACATGACAATAAAGACTACCATGATTTCTAAAAGCAGCTGCTCGAAATACTACCTGCAGTTGCTTCTTTTTCATATCTTTCTTGCAGATACAACATTTATTAAAATGTCTAGTTGATTTTCTCCGAAACACTAATTCACATACGTTCATCTTTTTGCTTAACAGCTTTTAATCTTTCTTGCAATATTTTTTCCATTGCATTTAATTGCCAGTCCTCAAGTTCAGTTAAAGAGTTTATATTAAACAAATTCTTCCAATATTTCTTAACCTTTCTCGCATTCATCCAATCATCATGCCCTTTTGCTTTAGCTATTTGTCTAAACAAAATGTGGATAGGTGCATATCGATTTCCTTTTCTTTCAACGTCCATTTCTTTTTTACTGAATTTAATCATTTTCGTTTTAATAAATCTAACATCTTTTTATTCTTAAAGTATTTTAGAATTCTTTTATTCGCACTCTTCGGATATACATAGCCACAGGATAAACACCAGAACCCTTTTAAGTTTTTATTCTTTACCAAATCTTCTAAAGAAATATTCCGAAAATATCCAGGGTATCTTGGTTTAGCTCCACGATAAAAAAAACGAGCTAGGTAATCATAACTATAATTGAATTCTGCACTTATCACTGTGGCTATTCCTATTCTTGTAAAACATCTTGCTTTGCAATTCGGGCATCTCAAAAATGTTTTCATAAGATCTAGATTTATCTATGCTTCTTAAACTTTTTCTTCATGAACTTTTTCTTGAAGTCAAGATTTTGAATCAATCTTACATGACTGATATGCAAACCAAAGCTTCGGGTATAGGCATTGAATGCTTTAACTGCTAAATTCAATTCCTTAACTCTTTGCTCATCCATTTTTTTAATCTTTAACGCTTCAGTTTGTTTCTTGACGGCTTCATATAACTCCTTTCCTGGAGTTACAAGATCAAAAGTATTTAGTTTTACGCTGTTCATATTTTTATTTTAACATTTTAACGTTCTAATTTCGACCTTTATTTTCCCAAACTTGGGATATTAAACTTACTTATTCTTTTCTCGCCGCAATACAAGTCTCTTTCAATCCCTAATCCAAAAGCTCCTTTGACTGATTGAAGTTCCTTAAGTGAAAAGGTTCCCCACTCATCATTATGATCTCCAAACAAACTTACGTATCCATAGAATACTTTTGTTCTAGAATCATAAGAAGTAGCATACCAAGTTCCAGCTCCGCTGGCATTAAAAAACTTAGCTACTACTATCGGATCCTTTTCATTTTCTTGAGTTCCTACTTCAGCAAATCTGTTCTTTAGTTTTTCAGTAATTAATTCCATATTTTTATTTCTTAAGTAACTTAAATTCTTTTACTTCAAACCTGCCAAAAAGTTTTCCTCTTTCAGGTCTGTCTGTTCCTAAACCTAGGAACAAGCCACCCCAATCAAGAAACTCTTTAACATCAGCATCAGTAATAATCTCAGGAAGATTATTAATGATCTTAAATTCAAGCTTCCAGCTATGAATCTCAGGTTTGACGCACCACACCTGGTTTCTAGCACCCCGATTGATATTCACGGTCCAATGACCTATACTCCTAACATCTTTTTGATTCTTATGATAAATCTTATCGGGTTCAATTAAGATTCCACCAGATCCTACATACTTTGCGAATCTGGTATTTCCCTGACCAGGTACTTTCTTTCGAGCCGCGGCTAAGGTTAACATCTTTCTTATCTGACTAGCAGGTTGATAATAACCTTTACCTTTTCCTTTATCCCAATACCTATGATTATTAAATAAAATCTTTGCTTCTTGAGGTGTTGGGATTCTACTTCCAATACTAGGCATTTTTAAATCGCCTGGCATTGGTCTGCGATGATGTCGTATCGCAGTCATACCTTCTAAAACTACCTTATAAGTTTTTTGTGGAATTCCGCTCATACTTTTTTTACTTACTTAATTAATGATTAACAAATAAATCTGGTCGACTAAACCAGATATAAAACTAAGCATAATTTAAATCAAGCTAAGGCATAGGCAAGAGAACTTAATATACAAAGATTTTTCCAAATCTTTTTCAGCTTATTTAAATCTAACCTAAGGAATCAAAAAATAACCGATAACAAGTAAATCTAATAAGGATCTTCTCAGATCTCTTTCAATTCAATGCAAACCAAATTAACCGATTAGAACTTAATACATTTGGTCTAAATTTCTTTAAACCTCTTTCAACTTAATTTAATCTAAGTCAACGTAAGCAAAATGAAGCCAAGAACAATTGAAGTTACTAGACTTTTTCGAGTCTCTTTCAATCTAATTTAATTGAATCTAACACAAATCAAATAAAGATATGGCAGTACGGTTAAAACAATTAACCGTCTTTCAACTTAATTCAATTTAGTAGAGAATAAATAAACCTGATGTAAGCGAACCGAATTTAGATTAATAGAACCAAACACTTGGTTCCCTTCCAATCTAAAGTAATACAAAAGAAACGAACCCAAAGCAAAACAAAAGAACTGATTGTAGTACACTATCGTCTTTCAATCTAAACTAGTTAAAAGCAATAAAGAATAAGAGAAACAAAAATAGGAAAGACAAAAATATATCAAGCAAAACCAACGGAACTAAGTAGAACTAGTTTTTAAAACCAGTCCTCTTTCAATTTAATTCAATCAAAACCAAGATAACATAACCAACTTTAAATTATATCTTGTTTGGACTTGGAAATTAACTTCCTACTTATTCTCATTTTCTCTAGCTTCTTTTCGTTTCTTTCGTGCTTCAGCGTAAAATTTATCAAGCAATTCAGCATAAAGTTTAACTGCTTCATCTACATCATCACATCTGATATTAAACATCTGAGTAGTTTCATTTACATCTTTACCGTAACGATCCTTACCGTATCTAACGGTACGATTAATTTGAACTTTGTGCATTTTATTATCTGCCATGTTTTTTATCGAGCTTAATCTGTCTTCTTTGCTTTCTCTGGTGTAAACTCTATCCCTCTTTTAAAACCCCATTCGAAACAGTAATAGAATAAGGCTCCAGTTATTCCAAGAATAACACCAGCTAGAATAGCTAATACTTTGCTCATTCTCAATTTCTTAGCTACTTGATAGCAATACCAGATACAATATATCCAAAGAAAGAAAAGTACTATCGGTATAATTATCACGTTTTTTCGAGCTTCAATTAATGTCCTTCGGCCTTTATTAAATATAAGGACATTTTTTTAAATTCTTATCGTTGTCATCTAATAAATCAAAAGAACACAAGGAAACAGATCCATCTGGATTTATTGAAATGAAATCTTTACCACGTCTGCAAGGCTTTCCTAAAAACTCCCATCTAAAACATTCATCAATAAAAAGATTTTTATATCTTTGTTTTAGAAGGAAAACCATTTCCTTTCTTTTCTCTAACGGAATCTTAGTTGTATAAAACTTCGGTCTCAACAAATGAATCTGATCGCAGTACTTATGTATTTTTTTAAGAACATCGGGAATCTTGTTATACATTTCATCCAACATTAAAATGTTAGCACCTACCTTAATAGACCATGTCTTTACTTCCTTAGCTTTTAAAATCCATTCATTAACTGTACACTTTTCTTTATCTAGACTTAAAGCAATCATTTTTACTTTATATCTTGCAAAGAGAGCTAACAGTGGTTCGTTCAAAAACATGGGGTTAGTAGTAATATTTACTATATTTCCTTTCGACCATCTCAATTCATCTAATATGTTTACTAAAAACTCAAGTTCTAAACCATTATAAGCAATTGAAACTTGTTGAGCCTGTTGAGCCAGATCATCAACAATATTTACATAATGATATACCCGAGAGTCCTGATCTTTCACATCTCTTAACTTATTTAAGATTCTTGATCGTTTTAGATAACAAAAACTACACCTCGGAGATTTTATACATTTATTGGTGTAGTTTACTGATACCATCTTATATTTCTTTTTCATGGTTGTTTACTCTGCCATTCCTCAAAGCTACCTAAAGAACCTCCATCATAACTCTTTATTTCAGCCTGACACAATTTAATTGCTATATCAAAGAATCTGAATTGAGATTCATCACTGTGATTACATCCAGAATCAAATCTAAACCCAAGAGAATTATCATAACCATTATCTCCATACTCAATTAGAGTATGGTTTCCTTTCTTATCTACTACAATTACTTCTAATTTTTCTACTTCATCTTGACCAGATAGTTTACTAACACTATCTAGATATTTCATTCGTTCAAAAACTTTCACACTTAAAGGCGGATCGAAATGCCAGCCGTATTTCTTTTCTAATTGCTTTATCATTTGATAAAATTCTTTAGGATCTTTGGTAAGAAAGTCAGCTATAAGTTCTGAACAATTAGGGTAATACAACATGTTTTTTTCTACTTTAAAACTTATAATTGTTAAACATAATCTTATACTAAGTTATCTTTTTCTTTGCCTTCGACCTTTTAAGCTCCTTCTCTAAACTAGATAGAAGTTTTAAAACCGCCTTGTTATAAGCGGATCTCTCATGAAATACGTAAATTCGATGGACAAGGACTCCCATCTGGAATGCCAGCATTAACATAACTATAAATAGAAAAGCTTCAGTCATATTGTTTCATTAACATTTCTTCTAATAACTCACGTTTGTTAAGTTCTTCTTCTAACGCTGCCATCACAGCACCTATCTTCAGCAAAGTCTTAGCTGGATTTTTATGTCTTTGACTAAGAGCTGTATCTTGCAATCTTTCTCTGAAATAAAGTAAAGCATATCTAAGATGGTTATCATTCATCTTGGAAATGATTATTACCTCGCCGCGTTTATTAGAATACTGTTTCATTTTCTTGATCTTTTAATTGTTCCCTTGCCTCTTGCTGACAACCACCACATGCTAAAATATTATTAGCCTTTCCTTGCGGATACCAAGTACAGGCAAGATTGATAACTTCTTCAACATTATCATTGCATAACTGACAATGATAAGAAATATCTAACTTATATTTCAGCATAAAAACCTCGCTTGGCGGTCTGTCTAAAACCTCAGAAAAAGATTTAACATCAAGAGGGCTTTCAATCCGACTAAGTCTATCAATTTTAACCTTCGGATTTAATTTCAAGTAGGCAAGAAGAGCTCTAATAATAAATCTTCTTTCCTTTTCTGAATTAAGTAAGATAATTGACCATGCTTCAGGAGGAATCTCCTTTTCTTTTTCTAACAGACAATCTATGAGTTTTTTAGTATTCATCTTTAATAAACCTCCTAAAGATTTCAGAGCATGGGAAGTCTGCTTCCTCTCCTCCTCCAATGTTCTTTTGACTAAAGTAAAGGGATTGTCTCTTCGCATAATTTTCCTCGAACTCAAGAGACTTCTTCTTTGCCAAGGCTACCCAGGCCCAGTAATCCTTGAGTTCTTCGTTAGTAAATTTAACCATGTTAATTAATCCGAGATTGATTTACGATTCCACCACATGCAACGAGGACAATAAACAATTCTATCATTTCCATTCATTGCTAATCTTGCTCTTTTACAACAATAAGGACAGAGGTAACGAGTCGAATTCCAAAGACTACCAATCTTACCCAGATCTTTGAAATCGATAGGTCTTCTACCAAATAATGTATTCTTAAACGAAACATTATTCTTTAACTTTTCAGTCTTGATTTCTTTATTAACTATAGAATCTTTAAAGATATGTTCAGAAATATGCATCATAACGAAACAAATCATTAAAAGTCCTAATAGTTTTAATAACCAATAGGAAACTTCAACATATGCAACTAACCCAAACATTGCTACGAGATAGAAAATCCACCTCTTTTGATATGTTTTCATAATTTTAATCCCACCATACTCTTAGGACAGCTCTTTTAATAAAACCGCCGCCTAACAAGAATGTGGAAGCTTTAGAAGAAAACCAATCTACAGAATCTGGAATCCACCCTCTAACTAATTCTAACAACTCTTTCTTAATTTTTTCGTTCTCTTTACACAAGATAAATAATGTATCTACATTCCAAGGCTGATACCCAAGTCTTTTAAATGTTTCCTTATCAAGATCTCGAAGTTTAATTAAAGAAATAGCTCTATTAACTTTCGATTCAGGTAAGTTTTCATCAATCATTTTGTAGTACATATCACGATCCATAAGCACTCCTTCCCACAAGTCCTGATGAGACAACAAATCCCATACAACTTGTTCACCACTATAATTATTGAAGGTAGCTAGTTGCATTAAACGTAAATTTAACCTCTGAACCTCTGGTATTTCCAACAACTTCGCAGCGATCATGGTACTCATGTCTGGCGCTTCTTTAATCATATTGTTATTTTAACCTAAAACCCGCCGACTTACAAAGGAAGACACTATACTATTAAGAAAACCTCCCACCTGTTTTATAGGTAAGCAGGTATATTTATAGTTCTTTCCTATAACAACAAAAATCGCCGTCCTCTAACATTCCCTAGATAATAGAGTACAAGACAAGATAACTTGTATTAAAGAATAAGTATCAAGGGATATGTTTAAGATGTGTGCAGCGTTCCTGGGTTGGTCGGGTGGTAATAGAGTTTTATATTTTCTTCTTTCTCTTATCTTGATATTTGTTATTGAGTAGCTTCTTAGCCTTTGTGAGGTCTGGTCTTTCTATTTCTTTCCGATTAAGGAACCAATCTATTAGGTTCTGTTCTATCTCACCAGGTTTAGTAAACTGGAGTAAGGCTAAGGCTCTTTCAAAGTCCCATTCTATTATACCTTCTATTTCTACCTGGCGGCCCGGGTCCTTTTCTGCATTCAACTCTTTCTCATACCTACTAATCTCGTTCTTGAGATACTGAAGTGCACGAAAAATTGTATATTGAATTAACATATTTTTCTCTGTTGCTAGGAGTTTGATAAGCTCAAACCTAAGCTCGACCTTTATTCTTTATTGAAAAATAAATAAATATTTTTCAGAAGTCATGATGAAAAATCGCTTTCCGGTGCGAGGTGAGTGACTAACTCTTAAGCGTTGATATGAAAAAAAAGCAGACAGTTTAACAACCGCCTGCCTTTTTTATCATCCTTTATTTCTTCACGAAAGGCTTAGCATCTGGGTAGGCAAAGACTACAAAATCTGGGTCTCTCTTTCCATCTCTCTTCCTTTGATTAGGTAAGCAAAGGAAACCGTCTCCATAGTTCACTTCCATTAACTTATCGCCTGTCTTATCAACCAATACATTATCTTTGTCCCTGATTTTACTTTTAAACTTCAGGGAATAGCCATTCACTTTATCGACTTTGAACAAGCTTGCCACGATTACTCCCCGTGGCGCCTGTTGAGTCTTAGTGTCAAAAAGTAATTTAGCCATGTTTGTTTAGCTAGTGATTAGTATCCTCTATCCGACCTTTGGCTTGGATTCAGCGTTTAAGGTAGAGGAGAGATTTTATTAATCTCGGGATTCTCGAGATTAATTGCTCTCCAGCAGAAGAGCGAAGAAGCCCAGCAGGGCGACTAAGCAATATCTTCTGCGAGGTTAGTGACCTCTTCTCCGCTACTAAGAACAAAAAAAAGGCGAGCAAAAAACCCGCCTTTATTTTTAGTCTGCCTCCTAAGCTTTCACTCTATCATCCAATAGATTTATCTCCTCAGAGTATTCATGATAACCCTCAGAACAATAAGTCTGGTAATCTGATTCCATTACCCACCGCTTACATGTCGGACAATACTTAATCAATCTTCCTTTAAACATATAGTTACCTTCGAGATCCCTCAACTCTTCTTGAAGTGTATCCTTGTCAATCTCTTCCCAGGTACGCAACCAGTTTATTCTAACCATGGTTTTAGTATAAATAAAGACAGCCTATACAGCTGTCCAAAATCTCTCGGGAGTAGACTAATTTCCCTAGGGATTTCATTAATGAAGAAATCCCTCGCTATCCGGTACGAGGTCAATGACTTCTTTTTATCTATACCTTTAAAGTCTATCTATACCAAAGCAACAGGCAGAACATCGGAACCCACTCTCTCCTAGCCCAGGCTATTATTCTATCTATACTATTTTTTATTTTCCATTCCCCCCTAGCCTATTCTTAAACATATAATTACATTGGTCGGCCCCTGCCCACAGACAGCCCACTCGTAACAACTAGAGCAACAGGAGTAACAACTAGAGTAACAGGAGTAACAGCTAGAGTAACAAGAACAGACAGTCCACATGTAACGGTCCTAATAAACACAAATTAGAAATAAAAAAAACAGAAGCATCAGCTTCTATGTGTAAAGAACCCTAATATATAAGCAGGAGGGAAGAGAGAGAAATCGCTCAGGCTTAAAGAGAGAGCTACGTTGGAGGAGAAAAATCAATAAAGAACTCCAACATGGCCAGGGAGGTCAAAGGTTGAGTTGATGATGCTGAGCGAGAGAGCAGCGAGGGGAAAAAATACAAAAAGACCCAGCTGCGATTTAAATAATCTCCTGCCTATAGACCAAGGTTCTTTTAGCGTTTAGGGAGAGTATCTAATAGAAAGTAGATTATCATACCTAATAAAATTCCTATGAGGAGTACTATCAATGAATACATATTTAAATGATATACAAAAAGATGTAATGTCTACGAACCAATTTTTATTATTAATTAAGTTCGGGAAAGAAACGCGAGACTAGTTAGGACTCATAGAGGGATCTGTTTAAAGATTAAATTTTAATCCCCTGAGGGGACCTACATTCGCTTCTTTGATCACCGGCAGAGCAGGAGAGAATCGAACTCTCTTGGGAAGGAATCTGTTTTAAGATCTACACTATGCTAACGTGCCCACCCTCAATCCATTTGCTGCCCTGAAAAATAGGAGCCATCGCCCCTTAATATATAAAGAACGGTTTCTTCTTAGCGTGAAGGCATTCGAGACACACTATTGGCGGTATCTTTGCCTTCTCAGTAAGAACTCCGATAGGTTTCCCGCAAAGGCTACAGGTCACCCTATAATAGATTTCTCTAAAGTCGTCTTGGACTATGGCACCTTTCATTTAATTCCCTCCACCCTGGAAGCACCTTTGACCCCGGAGAGGAGTATTTCATCCGCGGAGACTGGCCGGAACTTCCAGGAAGGAAGGAACTAAATCTTTTGGGACCGCCAAGGATTTGCACCTTGGATAATATAGAATGGCTAATGACTAATATGGTTTCAGAAGGTCTCTACTCGGTGCTAAGACTTTATGCCCAATGCCAAGCCTCGTTAGTTTCACTACTCCTGCACACGGATTGTAGTTACTTGTCACCACCCGCCTTCCCGGTATGGCTATATCTTACGTATAGTGTCTACCTATTCCACCACAGTCCCATAATTTCCTCAGGGCGGAGCTCGCACTAGCAAAACGAGCACCACCAGAAGAAACTAAGTTCCGTTCTGTCAATATACCGTTGTAGTTAACTCTATACCACCAATTGGACTTTGGTATATTGCCTTAGTTCTTCTGTTCTACCTATAAAATACGGATTCGATCCCCTCACCCTCAACACTATGATTTCAAGACGAAACACCGTTCTCCAAATGTTGAGAGGCCTCGCAAACATTCCAGCAATAACGCTGAAGGTGAGAGGAACTAATTCTTTCTGGCAGAGACACATATATTGCAAGCCATCAGTCCATCGAATCTTTAACGATTCCCTAGACAGATGAGCTATCCCTGTTCAAAGGGGGTGGATTAATATGAGAATGACTTGGATCCGCGTAGATTAAGTCTCTGCCTTAGTAGCGTTTTTACACGCTCTTTGTTGCTTGGATCGTTAACGCCACTCTTATAATACACATATCCCACCCGGAAAGAATTATCTCTTTAGTGGAGTCAAAATCTTTGTCTGAAATTTATTTACTCTTTGGGTCAGTTTGCCCAGTTGTTATTTCTTGACTTTGAGTTGCGGCTAGTTTTCGTAGTGATTCTTCAAGAACCTTTTTAATTCCGTGACTTGCTTTACAGAATCTAATTCTGATAAGGTCTTTTACTGCTTTATTTTGACGTTCATTAACTATTGAACTATCTATGATAGTTAAAACTTGACCAACTAATTGACAATTAACTTCTTCTGAAATTGTCCCTCTGATAAAATATAGTAGATTTTCAAAGGGATTTTCATGAATAATTTTATTTGACATGACTTGAACTAAGACTCCGACTTGACTCCACTAAACAAACAACTAAAAGAAAGGTGGAAGACAGAGATAGGTCCAGATCCAATACACAAAGGGAGGTAAAAACAATTCCCTGTCTTCCATATTTTGAGGGAAGTTTTTTTAGGTTATTCTAACCACACGGCCTTGTTCTTTTTAAATATACACTCACTGCAAAGAACCATCGGAAAGCGTTTACAATATCCTATTTCTTTACCACAACTAAAACATTGGATCTTATTCCACTTATGTTTATTAAAAAGCCCCACCTTAGACTTCACCTCCTTGAAGTTTTAAAGAGCAATTCACTTCTTTTTCTTTCTTGATTTCTTTGCCTTTGAAGTTTTCTTATTTTCATTATCCCATTTACCCAAAGCGCTTGTCAACTCCTTAAGCATAATCTTGGTTCTTCTAGGTGGGATAATAATTCGATCTAGAAAGATTTGTCTTCTGTCTGTCTTATAATAAAAGTCAATCCCGAAGCTGTCTTTTAGAAATGAGATCTGGGCTTTGTTAGAATATCTTCCTTTGAGTTCCTTAATTTTTGCTCGTATCTGGATCTGGTTCTCTTTGTTGGGAAAGGGTTGATTGAACATGATTTAATTGATCTTGATATTGTTTAAGTTTTGAAGCGAATCTTTTCTTCCAGTTGCTTGACGCAGCAGATACTGTAGTTCTGGATGGAGTATTCATTTTGGGAGCTGGACCCATGCTTCCTAAGGAAGCGCCTTGTCCAGCCTGCCATACCGGATGTTTTGAAAGATCATCTGCTTTAAGTTCATCCCGTTCAATTAATTTATATCGTTTAAGTTGAAGAGTATTAGCTTGAATTCGATAAATTTTAGAAGCTAATTCTAAAGCTTTAGTCCAACACTTGTTACTTCGTTCTTGAGTAGTTCCAAACATTTCTCGATCCATGAGCTTGTTATGTAATTCCTCAGATATCTCTTTATTTTGTTCAGTAAGTTTCTCTTCCTGTCGAAAGATTGTTCTCATCTTAGTACATAACTTCTTTTCTAAAAGCATCGAAGTATCTGGTGTATAACTAGCTATACAAAAACCATCTAAACAAGGTTCGAGACAAATTTCTATTTCGTTGGGTCTGTCAAGAAAACTGAAGTAATGACGACTGGTTCCTTTAAGATGAATAATCTTAAAATCAATTCGTTCTAAATCAGTTGAACGCATCGTTGAAGTTGTGGTACCGGAATAACCATTGGATGGATAGCCTTCTGTTTGATCATGGTATTCCCATAAATTAGAATCTGGATCGCAAGTAGCCATATTATTTCGCTCTTGCTATTATCCGACCTGCAAGCCGAAGATTTTCAACGATCTTATCGAATCTCTTTTTTGCTTCCTCGTCTAAGAGAACTTCGGTGTTTTGCAAGTCAAGACAAGCACTAAGCTTTTCCTGAATATATTTAGTTTCAAAAGCTTTCTTCTGAGCGAAGAGGGCTTTTAAGGTAATGATTGATTGTTGTTTCTGGTTCATTAAATTTTTAAGAGAGTCCCTACGGCCTCTCGAAAGCTAATGTTATTTTGCTTCATAAGAAAATTAATAGGGTTGCCCTTCCAAGTACAGCCATGACAATAAAGTATATTGGATTTTCTGATCCAGTGAAGCGAAGGAATTTTGTCTTCATGAAAGGGGCATTTACACATATTTGCCCGATTGAATTTTAGGAAGTAATCAAAAGGAATTCGTTTGGCATATTCAATCTCTGCAGGAGAGAGATGTTTAGATGAGAATTTCTTTCCTTCTTCAAGAAACATCTGTTCAAATAGTAATCGTTTTCTCTTTGACTGTAATCGATGCAGGCCTGATAATGCCAATCCTGATTCTCGTAAAGCCCAAGGGATCCGAAGATCTTCATAATTAAGATAGACATTTTCGATTTCTGAACTAAGCTGACTTATCTGGGGTTTTATATATTGTAATCGAGCCTCCTTGATTTCTTCAGGATAAGTTTCTTTGATCTCTTTCTTAAATTCTTGAACCTGTTTCGCGATTTTAAAATGCTGATCTTCATAATCTTTCTTACAATCCCATTCTCGTCTAAGAGCTTCGTGTTCGATCTGATCAATTTTCTCGACATCTTCCTCTTCAAGACATTTGAGCATATCAAGAAATCTAAGAAAACCAGGTATTTTTCTTGTGTATTTCCATAGCCTAATCAATTTTGATATCTTCACGGGCATAGAATCGTTTATCTCTATAAAGCAATGTTACGACCTTTCCGATAGTCCCCATCCTCCGATGTTTTAAAATGATAACTTTAGTTTCATTAGAGTATGTGGGACTTCCAGGAAGCTTAGTTCTTTGTATCGCAAGAGTAGCGTCTGCTTCCTGTGTTATAAATGAAGAATCTCTAATATTTTCTAAGCCTGGAGGTTGATCGCCTCTAGGCATAGATGTGTGAGCAATAAGAAATAAGGTAATCTTATATCTTAATGCCATACTCTTAAGACTTCTTACAATCGTTCCTATCTCAAGAGACGGATGTCTAATCTGAGCTAGATCTATGAGGAAATGAAGATGATCGATCATTACTACCTTGATTCGGTATTTCATTATCGCCTCTAGTATTCTCTCTTCTATCCAATGCATAGCACTGCCCTTAAGTTCTTTTGGAAGATAGAATAGTGGTAACTCTTTGAACTTTGAAAAGAACTGGGCCGCCGTCATCTCATATGAAAACCATAAAGTCTTTACTTTTTGTTCAAGGAAATTCTCAGTTAAGGACTGGAGAAAACTAGTCTTTCCATGGCCAGTATAACCAGTAACGATAATCAGTTCTCCTTCCTCAAATCCTCCTGAGAATTTATCTAGATCCTCAAAGCCAGAAGAGAATGAACTAATCTCGTCTTTTCGTTTATCAAGATCATCCTTAAAATCCTTAGATGATATTACGGCGTCTGTGCCTTTGTATTTTTTAAGCCGCTCAAGTTTATTGAGTTGGGCCTGGTTGAGAGAACTCATCTTTTTTTTCTTTAGATAAATTTCGAGATGCGTCTTCTCTCTCTTTAACTTGCTTATCTAATTCCTCTTTAGATACAGAAGGATGGCTTGCAGTTATCTTACCAGCATCTGGATCTTCTCCTTTAAGAATACAAATCAAGTCATGCTTAAAAATTTCAAGATTAACTACACAAACAGGACCCCAACGGTTGATTTGAAAATCTACGTATTTTTCAAGCTCTGCAATTAGTCTTTCTTCTCCTATCTTATCAGTAGGTAAGGCGGTGAAAGCTTCTTTCTCTGTCTCTCTTTTTTTAATTTTCTTGGTTGGCATGGGTTTAAATTATATTAATAGAAGGCAGGTTCGACTAATCCCACCTACTTTCCTTTATAAATCAGATCGTCAACAATCTCAACTTCTTTATCCCAAGCTCCCAAAACGAAGAACCACTTTCCAAAGGGCGAGCCTACCAAAAGTATAGGGTCTTTTCTAGTTTCTTTTCCCCCTGAGTCTATTATTAGCTTTATAACTGGCTTATCATTTCTAACCTTATCATAAGCACTTATAAATTTCTCTAGCTCATCAAAGGCCTCCATTGGAACAGTCTTGTAATATGAATCGAAATTAACTAATTTTACTTTATATTTTTTACACAGAGCTTCAATCTTTGGGAAAGTAGTGGTTGACCACCGAAACTTTCCTTGATGTTTCAGATATTTCTTTCTTGCTAATAAGAATTTGAGAGCTTCTTCTTCATCATCAGCCGGAAGCTCAAGCTCTTCCTCTAGGAATTTCTTTCGTTTTTTAACAATTTCAATCTGGCTATCAAGATTTCTAAGATCAACTTTTGGTTCCTTCGAAAGTATCTCTTTAAAGATTTCAACAGGTCTCTTTTCAATTCTAGAATCTTTCTTCTTTTTTCTTTTCCCAGAAGAAGTACTATCAGTATAAGTAACGAATTCTTCGACGGCAATGGATTCTGCTTCAGAAATACCATATCTCGCACTCCATCCGGAGCGATATAAATATGATCTCTTTTTTTTAGCTTTTAATTTCCTTATGAATTTTCTTAGTTCTGATATCATATATTTTATAGATAATTTTCTTAGGGACTCGACTAGATCCCGTTTATTATTTAGGTTTAAGTTTCCAGATTCTCTTAATGTATGCTAACGGAATTTTATTAAGATCATTCCATTCTTGATTTTTTTCATAGTAAGAGGAAGCAAGCACGAGACATTCAGAATCTTTGAATATCAGCCATCCTACTGTCTCAATCAAGAAGTCCTCATTTATCCATTTCTTTACTTCCTCCATGGTTCGCCACTTACCTGAATTCCCACAGACATCTACCCAGACTACTTTTACTAGTTCTAATTTTTTAAGCATTTCTTTTTATATGTTATGAACTTGACAAAATCTCGTCTTATATTTAAAGTAGTGAAATTCACTTGCTCCCGTATATCCAAATTAGGACGGGAGTTTTCTTTTAGTTATATATTCTATTGCTTTAAAAACTTCTCTAAATATTTAAGAGGTTCTTTTTCTAAGACCAGTTCCTGAAGGTGGTCCTTCCAACCTTGTAGTAATCTAATATTATGTGAAGAAGCAAGAATTCCTATGTATCCCGCTAATTTTATATTATCAGTTTTACCAGTATCTTCCTGGTCGTAATAAATAACATTATTTATTTTAGATGCAGTACAGTGTTTTTTACAACGATATACAGGAGTCTTTGCTGAATCTGCTTGATAGTGGTCAACTTCCCATTCGTGTTTAATTTTAGACAAAGGAATTTCCCATCTTCTCTCTCCCCATAATGCTTTAGCAAAATCGTGGAAGAAGATAAGAGCGTAATAACCACATTCAAAAGTATCTCGATAAATTAGCCCAATAGGTTCAATAACCTCATAGTTTTTTAATTTCTTTCTTTTTGCTTCTTTATAAGCACCCACTAATTCTTTTCTATACCCATTTTTTACAGCTTTCTCTATTGCTTTTTTTAAGATTTCTTCGCTAGTCATATATTCTACCACTTTAAAAATTTATACCTTTTTTTCTGATAGTATTTACAATTATTATTCCTGTTTTGTTTTTCAAAATCATCGATGATTGGTGCATATCTGCGCATTGGAGTATCTATTTCTTTTAATTTCTTCTTGCAATAATAACCTCTATAACATGAGTCTGTATATCCTAACCACCTACAATTTTTACAATATACTTTCTTAGCCATATATTCTACCACTAGGTTTATTTTTAATAATAGATTAGCCAATACAAATTACTTTATTCTTTGGTGTGCATTTAGGACATCGCCAAAGATAACCAGTATATTTTTTAGCAATAGAGTCTTTTGCTTCTATAAGTTTTGCCCCGCAGTTAAGACATTTCTTTATTTTCTTTTTCTTCTTCATATAGTTTACACTTCTTTAAGGAATTTTTTAATTTTCTTAACTGCGTCAATACAAGTAGGTGTGTTAATTATAATTTGGTCTATCTTAATTATTAAATCTTTTCTAAACTTGAGATGTCGATCTAAGTAAAAACTATCTACCTCAAAGAGAATTTGGTCAGCAGTCTTCTCAATAATTTCTTTCTCCTTTGGTGCCATATATTCTTTGTAATCTATTATTCCTTTGAACTTCTTTTTCCAAGTCAAATTAAGATCTATGATTCTGTCGTTGAAATCTGCTAAAATATCGGATAATTTATTTTTGAGTTTTATTTTTTCCATAATTCTTTGTTTACTAACTAGTGAGAATTATCAGCTTAATTCTGGGGTCAAAGTTAGTTTATATTCGTATCATTACGTCTCCTGACCTTTCGTAATGTTTGTGACGGCGAAGCTCCTTTACTGTATCTTCAAGTTCTTCTATCCTTTCTTGAAGAGTAAGGTCATTTGGGTCGTCACTCTCTCCCAAAATTCCCCTGAATGGTTCTCGGTTTCGTAGTTCTTCGAGAGCCTCATCTAACTTTTCCCAATCGGTTTCTCCGTTTGGATCTTTATCTGCTTGTTTTTCTAATTTACTTATGAGTTCTAATAACTCAATGGTTGTCTTGTTCTCCATAAAGTTTTGTTAACCCCAGAATAAAACTAACTATTCTTTATTTGATTCTTAATAGCACATTTCAACTAATCTTTATTAAGCCAATTACCCAACAAACCCATGAACTTAAGCCATACACAAACTCCAAATGGAATCGCAAATGATAATGCTATTAAGATTAAAAGAATTATAATATCCTCCATAATTAATTATTCTTCACACATTGCTTTTATCAATGGGACTAAAGTTGGTTCACCCATAGCTCCATCAATCGCATAGTTAAACTCTAAAGCACCAACTAACTGTTGTCTTATAATTAGCGCTATATCCTCAGTAGTTAGCCCTAAACATTTACAGCTTTCTATTCTTTCTATTCTTTCAATCACTTTAGAAGTCTGTTGAATCGTAATTTCCTGATCCATATAATGGATAGTAGAAATCATTAATCCCGACTGGTAAATAAGCAGAGCGAGCAAACCTATTATGATAAAATTCTTTTCTTTGTCCATAATCTATTTGACTTTGATTATTATCTTAGCAATTTTATTTAATTCTTTATCAAGGGCGCCCTCATCCATTTCATCATCTACTACAATATCGACCTTCATTGAGCATTTAGGAACAATAGTTGCTTTTAAGCCTAACTTCCTAACCCACATTTCAGCATAATCAACTCCGCCTCCGGACCAAATAATCATATCCCAGCCTTGTTTTTCAAACCATCTAAACAAATCTATAACTTCATATTTAGGTTTATCGAATTCGTCTATTAAAGTGTAATCTATATCGAATGCTATTTTCATATTATTTATATTCTTTATAGCTATTTGGAATACAAATTATTGAATGCAATGTCGCAGAATGTTTTGAGGTTGGTACGTACCAATAAAGACAATTCTTAGTATGATCTTCAAATGACCACCTCCATTCCAAATGATATTTAGCTTCTCCATATCCTTTATAGAAAAGAGAAATACTAAATAATGAACCGAGTAAAAATGCTATTAAAATCGCTAGTGTTACTTTATATTTAGGCATCTTAATACATCCTCCCTGCCAACCACTTATTAAAGACGTAGGTACACAGGGCAACTTTAATTGTACAACCAAGTTCCTGGCTATGTTTTGAGCCTAGGAACCACGAGAGTTCCTGCTTCAGTTCTTCTATACTATATCTCGTGAGTTTCTTCTTGAGTAACGCACCCTCTATTGCTCCTGAGATTTCAGGCTTGAATCCCTTGATCTCATTACATGCTGTATAAAAGAAATCAATTAGTTCCTTCACTCCTGAGCTTTTTGTATTCTCGGGTACATCAGGAGATTTATCGACTGATAAAAGGTTATTAGTATTTGGTTTATTAGTATATGGTTGAATGTTGTTCTGTGTCAACACCCCTGTTGTTCTAGAACCATACCCCCGTTGTTTTGTATCAACACTATCTACTAATTGATCAAACTTCTCTAGAATTCGGACAAAGAGGCGACTCCCCTTTTCCTTTGGCTCTTGATAGGATTGAATGAATCCTGCGGTCTCCAACTTTTTAATCCTTCTTGAGATAGCAGCTTTGTTTTTAATCTCGAGAATTGGTAATTCTCGGATGAGCTGGTTTAAATTTATCCAGGTGAAATCATAATTCTTACCATCTGATTTTTCAGGTAAACTCATCCTTATCATTTTCTTAGAACCTGAACGGCAAAAACTACCTATAGAGGATAAGATGGCCGCATCTTTAATATCACATCCTGGAGCAATTTGTCTAAAGACATATTGATTTATAACAATAATCCATTTCATTTAAATTTTTGGAACTTTAATGTGTGTAGCGATCTTAGCTTCTTCAGCATTTAATTTAATAATACCAACTAGCAATCCAGCTCCCTGAAACAAAACATCAGGAATTTCAAATTCTACCCCAAAAGAAACAGTAGGAATAAATCTATTGCCTACTTTTAAAGGTGCGTAGTTTGGTTTCTCTGAAGCTTCAGTTTTTATTGCTCCCCTCTTCGTTTTCCCTATTCGTAAGTAAATTACAGTTTTCATTGGAAGTTAACTTCCTATTCAACAGGAATTATCTCTGGGTTTAGCTGTCGTTTTGTCCAGACTATTATCCAACGGTCTATAAATTCTGGGCATGGGTACTGTTTAAATTGCCGGATTGCTTCAGCTATATGTGACTTACCTAATTTGCTCTGCCAAAGAATGAACTCTTCATTGCTAACGGCTAAACCATCGGCGCCTAAGAGATCTCTTTTAATGAATATTACTCGACCTTTGGTATAGATTCTCTGCATTTTCTCCATATACTCAACATAGTAACCTTTATTCTGAAGGTATTTCTTTGTTTTTAATTTATAGTAATTACCTGTTTTAACTGTCGTTACCATAATAATGTTGGAAGACCGTAGGAAAAGCTCGGTCCCTGTATAGAAGCATTAATTTTTTTTCTAGAAGGAGTATAAGATTATCAAGATCTTCGAGATTCATAGCGTCAAAGGTATTGAAACCTAGAAGTCCTCTATAGATCTTTCTTTTCTCATGTATACTTTTAAGCGTGGTATTAGCTTTACCTCGTTCTATTCTACAAATTTCTTCTACGATTACATCAATTCTTTTTCTTTTATGTCCGAATTTTACCCAATAGGGGATTTTCTTCTTATCTTCAGCCATATAGCATCGAGTCTTTTAACATGTAATTTATACCATTCAAGGGTTAAGTAGGGAGGCTTTGGCTCATTAACTTTTTTTAATTGTAATCGTTTCCACCAAGCCTGTCCCTTATTCTTAATAATCTTAGCTTTAATACCTTCAGTATTTACTTTCTCATGACAGCGGCGACATAATACAACACCATTATCTTTATCATATCTTAACCAAGGATAAATACTCTTAGGATAAAAATGGTGGACTTCGGCGCCCGCTTCGTCTAGACAAGCCTCACAGAAAGGTTTATAGTAAATTCTTTGGTATAAGGCATCAGCTATTCTTCGATAGTGATCCTTTCCTTCCTTCTTCATTACTCTTTCTTTGTTTTCTTTTTTTTGAGATTTTTAATTTCATCTGCTACCAACGTAGCGCATTCCTCGCAAAGAGTTTGAACATCTTTTCCCTTCTGTTTCATTCCTGGCATAGGACTCACTTTAGGATCCATAATAGGAAAAATCCATTTCTCTAGCATGAATCCGCCCTGAAGCTCAGATTCTTTTATATCATGACCACATATATCACAGATTATTTTAATCATAATGTTATTGATTGTTATGCTTTTAATTTTTACGAAAGAGTTTTCTAATTTTCTTAAAGATCCTAGATCCCAATGAGTATTTTTTCTCTGGGGCCTTGGAGAGAGATGATTTCAATTCAATTTTCTTCTCAGGCTTGAGGATATTTATAAGTTCCGGTTTCTTATTTCTTTGCGCATAATAACCCTCTAGAGCTCCAGTTCTCTTTAAATAAAGAAATCTCTTTCTCCTAGCATGAGTATATATTCCCCGCTTGATCTGAATCCTCTGTCTAATCTGTTCCTTATTTTTTTTCATCTCTTATAACTTTGATTTTCCAATGAGAATGTTTTACACACATTGGCTTAGAAGATCTTGCACCACAGCCTGGACACTTCCAGAATAAAACCTCATTCTCATGCTTGCAATCAAGTTTATCTCCTATCTCTTTATCCTTTCCTTTCACTGCAAGAATAAGATCTTGAACTGTAAGATCCGCCGCCTTTCCTAACCAATCCTGAATCTCATCTTCAGTCTTAGCTTTCGCACAAAGTGGAGCGATGATATCAAGTTTGGTCCATCCTATAGGAGCGATATCTGTATCCATCCTATCAAGCTTTTCAATAAAGACCTTAAATATTCTTATTAAGCTATCTGCGGTTCTCCTTCGACTTTGTGGGGTACTTCCTGGGATAGGAAGATCTGGTCTACTGCAAAATTGTGCCCAGGTCCATTCATGCGCTAAATCTTCCCCTATATAGGTCTTCTTAGATTTAATCGTGAGCAAGGTCTCACCTGCCTTCAGGAAGCCTAGTTGCCCCATCAGAAGTGATTTCTTAAGGATCTCGACCAATTTCCCATGCTCGGTTGCAATACTTATTAAAGCTTTGTCTAATTTATCTTCTTGAATCATAAATTTAGAATGGAATATCTTTTATATCTATCTCCTTCTCTCCATTCTTTTCTTTTTCAGATCCTTCTTCTGTTTGAATTACACTCTCGGTGGCAGGTTTCTCTTCAGGTTCTTTTCTTTGTTGGCCATATGATTGATCTGCAGATTCTATATTCATAGCAACTTCTTTTATTTTCTCTGATATAGATTCAATATCAGTCTTTTTGCTCTTTGCGAAATCCATTACATAGTAACTTAGGCCGCCTTCATTAGTTTCTTGATGACAAGTAATCTGAGTTTCATATTGAAAGATATGCTCACCAGTTCCAAAATCTCTATAATATTCGAAGAGCGAAGCTAAACTTTTACCACCTACTCGTAACTTGACTACATCACCATCAAATAGAAAATAAAGATTTTGTTTTAATCGAAGATTGGAATATTTTTCTCTTAATGCGCTCCCGGTTCCATGGTCTATTAATCTTGATTTTGTGCTTCCTCTGGCTTCAAATAGAACTAAATCATCATTCCTTGAGTTATGTTCATTGGTATACATTCTAATAGGATCGCCGCCTCCTTTCTCATAAGCTGAATATACTCTTCGTATCTTAAGAATAACTCCATGAGCTTTATCTCCTAATTCTTTTGGAACATAGTTACCTTCAGAATCTGGAGTTAATAATCCAAACTTACCGGTATTGCCATTAAACTTCAGAAGAGGCACAGTATATTTAAAACTCTTTACTGTAGACTCTCCTGACAAATTAGCTAACTCATCTAAATCAACTTTTACATTTTTCTTAGGCATATTTTTGAATCACTTGTTTAAAGTTAAGTTTTGATTTTTCGACCTTTTTACAAACGTCTTTATAATTACAGAATTTGCATAACCAGGTTTTATCTACAGGCGGAATCTTTTTTTTCTCCCAGTATTTATTTAAAGTTTTAAGTTCGTCTGTTACTTTCTTGAATCGTTCTTTTTTAAATAGGAAAGAAAATTCTTCTCGAACTCCTCCTCCTCTATCAACATAATAAATTCTTGCTTCTTTAAGATCCGGCCATTTCTTCTTAGCAAAATATACATAGGAAGCTAATTGTTGTTTCTGAAAATTTTCTACCTGTTCTCCTTTAGATTTTCTAGATCTTCTAAAGAATGCTTCTGGTCTTTGAGTTTTTATATCTATTAATACTTTCTCTCCCTGGAGCTCAATCAGAAGATCAAATCGTCCTGAGTACTTTAGTTTTTTATCTCTTAGGCGTTCTTCACAAGCAATAAGAACTCCCATTGATTTTGCTGCTTTCTCTCTCCAGGCATGGCCCGCATTTCCATCTTGAGCCACAAATCGAATACGATAGGGAGTTGGATTTGAAACACTAAGTCCCATTCTTCGAAAATAATGTTTTCTCATACAGAGACCTAAAGATGAAGCATGCCACCAATCATTATCTCTATGCATTCCAAACTCTTTTTCTCTTCTATCCAAAAAAGATCGGAGGACTTCATCGAACGATCTAAAGTTATTTGTCTTTTTCATCTGACTTAGTAACTATCTTATAAAATTGGGAAAGACCGACTTTTAATATTTCACAAAGATCGCTCATAGATAATTCACTTTTATATTTTTCCCAACTGGATTTATAAATCTCTGATCGATATTTGCTTAGTCTTCGTGATATAAATTTCTCTGCCATAGTTTTACACTTATTTTCCACTTATCTTTATATTAATAAAATCAAGAAAGGTTGTCAAGTTTTATTTTCCTTTCTTTACTTGGTCCCAAAGTGTTTTATCTTCTTTTGGATCTCCTGTATGAATAGAGATTCCAGTTTGTTTTTCAAGTTGATCTTCCTCTCCCTTAGTCATAGGAGGGCGGTAATTAGGATCGATATCAGTTATCTCTTCAGCCTTACAAATAATCTCTTCCAAGTCAATGAAATAAATCTCATCTTCTTTGAATTCCCCTTTAAAATTCTTTACTCCATACTCTGGAAAGAGAACATACTCTTTTGGTTTAAGTCCCTGAACTTCAGGTCCTAGGGCAATAATCTGGCCCAAATAAAATCGGCCTTCTTTTAGCCGAAGTTTGTAAACTGACTCTGGGATTATAATCCCACTTCTTCGTTTTGATGGAACCCAGAGAAGAGCTACTCGCTTTCCTAAGGGCTTGATCTTTTTGCCTTTTAAGTCGGAATACAACATTGATTCCAGCATATCATACTTTCCAAATACTTGTCAAGTCCTATTTCTAAATAAGATCTTTTTTCCATCTTGAAGCCAATAATTTCCATTTATCTCTATTTTCTTTCCGTCCCATGTATAGTGGATAGAAAGTTTAGGAAACATCTTCTGCAAGAAGATAGTCTTTACTCTAATCGGAGCCATTCCCATCCCAAAGTGAATAAGGAAGATTTCTTTAGGTGGGTTTCTAAGATTAGATATTTTCTTCAGAAGTTCATAGACACTTCCTTGACAATGACCATATCCTTTGTGATCAATAGGTCTTCTCATGGCAGCGGCACCTAGAAATAAAACATCGACGCCTGAGAGAATTTGAGGCATCAATGGAACTATACAATAATCTGGAAGCCAAACCATTTCTTTCTTATTCCAAAAAAACTTAAAGCCATACGTAAGAGTTGTTGATGAATGTAAAACAGGAAAAGGCCGGACCGAAAGCCCGTCTAATGGAGACTTACCTTTGATGAGCCGAAAGTTAACTTTAGAATTCTTTCTTTCGAGCTTTGGTATAAACGTTGCCGAAGGGACAAGAACTTCAGTACTTGATGGACATGTTGCAAATTGTTCAACATGATCATAGTGTATATGGGTTATTAAAAGATAATCTAATTTTGAACCCTCGAATCTATTTCCTATATCAATCTGAAGTAATTTCTTGTCCCATGAAATTTGGCAACTAGTATACTTCTTTGCTAATCTAGATCTCCATTCCTTGGGAATAAACCCCATCGTTCCTATAATCTTTATAGACAGACCTTCAGTCATGGAAGTTAACTTCCTATTTTGGAACCTTTGGAACTGCGATTTTCTTTCTAATAGGTTCTAATATCGTTTGAACGATAGTTTTATAGACTAAGAAACTGGCTCCTAATCCATATGCTAAATACTCTCCAAAAGTCTTCCAATCTACAGCTAGATCATCTGTATTCCAGATATAAAGAAAGACCACAATTATCACTATGATAAGAGCTACTAATCTTTTTCGATCTTTATTAACACTCAAAGAAGGAAAAACTTTGAAGATCTCAGTAATTATCGAAGATATTAAACCTATGATAAATGCTGGTACCAACATGAGTTTAGGCGTATTTAATTATTTAAGCTCGACCTTTGTTTAACGAACTAGCAACCCAAAAGTAACCTACATTGATATAGGTTCAACCGAACTTATATTTTGGTTACCTTGGGGTCTAGATTCCATATAACAAAACGTAGAGCGTAAACGCGGCAGTCTGACTTGCAGATAAAGAAACAGTTAAGGTCCCATCTCCCGCCATTGGAAATAGGAAAACTTCGCCTGCTCCAGGACCTATAACATGAGTTGAGTTCTTCGCTTTGTTACCAGAATCATAAAGTTCAGCCCCAATACCATCTTGAATTTCAATCTTAGCAGTATCTGCGCCACCTTCTAGATCAGGAATCATAAAAATAATTCTTTGAACATTCATGTTAAATCCTCTCATCAGTGTTGAAATACTAGTATGTCCAGCTGGGATCTCAATAGAATATTTATATCTGGCAACGGGCTTTCTTAAACTTTCAGTTCTTAAATCAAGAGTTTCTAATACTGCTTCTGGTAATGGATAATACTTTAGATCTGTAAATCCAGCAATGGCTTCAGCGGTAAAGGATGAACTAGATGAACTACTGCAAGATGAACATGAACAGGAGCTAGAGCTGCTAAAAGACGAGGAAGAACTTGATGATGAGCAAGAAGAGGAACTACAACTACAAGATGAGCAGCTTGAAGAACAGGAACTACTGAATGATGAACTTGAGCAAGATGAACAACTGCTGGAAAAACAGGAACTTGAAGAGCTGCAGCTTGAGCAACTAGAGCTTGAACAGCTTGAAGATGAACAGGATGAATTTGAGCTAGAACTTGAACTCGAAGACGCATCACCATATTCCTCAAAGAGGAGATCTCTGGTAGTATCTTCGGTCCAGCTTGATCCTGCATTTGCTGAATAACATCTAGCACCACCCGCATAAGTAGGAGAAGAAGCATCTGCTCGCCAGAGGCCTCGATTATCCAAATCAGCATTCGTGCTTACAACAATTGCATACTTGACTCCAGCATCTAGAAATGAGCCTGCGCCTAAAGTAATATCATACCATCCTACTCCACTTATCTCATTCAGATTCATAGTTCCAGAACATAAAGCTAGTCCTGTTGGAAGATTTACATCTGTAGCATAAACTCCTACAGTTAACGTATTTGAGCCACTTCCCTCTCTATTTAGGTATAAGTTCACACACTTAACTACATGTGAGATAGAAGGAGTGAATGTCTGTGATTCCCATTCATTTCCGTAAAAACTAACATTATTATCATCTCCTGAAGTATAGTACTCAAATCTTGTTTCTCCTACGCAATAAGCTGATGAACTTGAGCTCGAGCTGAAACTACTAGAGCAGCTGGAGCTACTAAAGCTAGAACTACAAGAGCTACTAAACGAAGAGCTACTACAACTGCTTGAGAAGGAGGATGAACAAGAACTACTAAATGAGCTTGAGCATGAGCTGCTACTAAAGGAACTTGAACAAGATGAACTACTACTAAAGGAGCTTGAACTAGAACTGAAACTTGAGCTACACGAAGAGCAACTAGAACTACTTGAAGATCCAATGAAATATCTTGGAATTGACAGATTATGCTTTTGAAACCACCAACACAAATGAATGGGTTTCCAGGTTTCTAATGCATATCTAAATCTTACAAAGATCTTTGAAGATGAGTCTCTTTGATCAGAGTTACCGGTTTTCATATGCTTTACTGTGGGCATGGTTAATAAATTAATAATTAATTGGATTCGACCTTTATTTATAACAATTTGGTTAAGAGAGAAGAAACTATCGCAGTTACAATAACTGCCATAAAACCCCAAAGAAGTTTGGATTTTATACCTTCAATCTTCTTATCAGTATTTTCTATCTTCTTAACCATCTTATTTTCAATTTCTTTAAGACTATGTGGGATTCCATTAAAGACCTGATGTCTAATAACTCCCAACTCATTTTTAATCCATTGCCTTTCCGCTTTTTCCTCAGCGCGGAAAGCCTTCAAATCTGATACATCCGCTTCTAACTTTTCAATCTTTCGGTTTTGATCCCTATCTTTATTTGATTTTGAATTAGAATTATTCATTTTAAAATTAGGAGCTGCTACATGATGAACTACAGGATGAAAAACTAGAACTACTAGAAGAGGAGCTCGAACTTGAAAATTCGCCCTTCCATGAAGTTCTTACGACTTTAAACTTTCTTCGTAATTTAACGCTATATCCACTAACTGATCCACCAAATATTAAAAGATAATCTCCCTCTGAAGTTGGTGTCCAGAAGAAGTAAAATATACCTGTTGCCTTTTTGGAAGGGATTCCTGAAGTAACCACATTTCCCCGAATATCTAAGATAACATAGGTAGGATTTACCGGATCTTTTTTAAAAGATTGCATGTCTCTATAGTAACATTCGAAATATGCTGTATTGTCTTTTTGAAAAGTTTTAGTTAAATCTCTAGACATAATTTTAAAATGTCCAATCTAATGGAAAACCTCTTATGAAATCTCCTAAGACTAGAGAAGATGAACTGCATGCTGATGAACTACTTGAATTAGAAGAACTGGAGCTACTTGAACTTAAAGAGCTAGAGCAAGAACTACAGCTGGAAAATGATGAGCTACATGAAGAACAACTGCTTGAGCTAGAAGAGCTAGAACAACTGCTGCAAGAACTACTACTTGAACAAGAAGAGCTAGAAGAGGACCAAGGTGCCCAACACATTGTTACATCGTCAGCTAGATTTACTATACTTGAACTAGACGAACTACTAAAAGATGAAGAATGTGAACTTGAGGAGCAGCTAGAGTGACTCGAAGAGAGAGAAGAACTACAAGAAGAGCTACTGTAAGAACTTGACGAACTTGAAAAACTACTACTGGAAGAACAAGAACTACTACTACTGCTACTAATATCTTCCCAACATGCATCACAGCTCTCATAAGTTCCATCAACTATATGACTAATAGGATCCAAAGTATCTTCTTTCCATTGATAACATTGACCATTGACTGCAATTACAGCAGCTGTATTATAATCAACTACAATATCACCATTCCATTCCTCAACTTCTAATTCCGAAACAGCGTCTTCTATTGGGCAAGCATAACCAATATCTCCACCACCAGCGAAATGAATTCCAATAACTTTATAAGAACCTGCAATCATTAAGGCTCCGCCTGAATCTCCGCCCTTACTAACATCTCCATGCTCAGACTGATATTCAATTTGATTGGTAAACCAAGCTTGATGACCAGGAGCTGTACAATAAGTTATATTAAGACTTAGATTTTGATCTGAAACATAAGAATCTTGAGGAAGAGAACCTGTAGTTCTACTCTTTCGATAAACCTGAGTTGAAACTTCATAATCAGCTTTTGAACCAAAGGTAAATGGCCCTTCATCAAGTCCAAGAATCGATGGGCTTGTTTCATTTGGAGATGCAAGTGAAACAATTCCTACATCACAAGTATTCGTGCCTCCTGCTCCAAACTGTAAAGCTATACATCTTTTTACAGTTCCACAAACATCAGCAGGATCTGAACCGCCGTCATTAGGAGAAGGCTGTAAGAAATCATCTCCTTCAGGACTCAAATTACCACACCAAGGTTCTTCAAAAGCAGGATCATACTTACGACCACAGCAATGATTGCAAGTTAAAAGAACTATTTCATTATCTGTGGAATCCTTAACAGCTATTCCTATCGTACAAGCTCCCTGAGTTTTTCGAATTCCAGAGACTCCTCCTTGAATCGGTCTCCATTTTTGATTATAAGGAGCCACACCACCTTCTGCAAATATCTTAGGAACTATTATTACATCAGTAATAACTCCATCTGGCAAAATCTTAGGAATCCTATCTTTCTTTTTTAATTTATTTAAGGAAAGTTTTTGTTTCACTCCTATAACTACACAGGGCTCCCCAGTACTTTTTCCATTCTTAATTTTAATTCCAGCTTTAGCACTAATAACATTGAGTTTTCCCATAAACATTTCATAAGGCATTTCATTTGCATCAAATGATTCTAGACTGTTATAAACATGACCTCTTGGCCCTACGAAAAGCGATCTTTTTCTTAATTCTGATAGACTCTCAACCTGTTCTTTAGGAAATCCTGCACAGTATTCATAACGAGTATGAATATTACTTGCCGAGGAAGAACTAGAACAGGAGGAAGTACTAGTACTACTAGAGGATGAACCTTCATAATAAACTTTAACTTCAACATGATCTATATATACAGTATCTGCCTCTGTCGAAGTCTTAAATCTTACTTTAAAATTAGCATTATCAAAGTCAGAGGATATCGCTTCAGGATACCATTTGTCTGAAGTTCCTGCTGGTCTAGTTAAGGTTGTATCAGTATCTCCTACAAAAGACCACCATCCTGATCCTTCTTCAGTAGCCCACATGCCTGGAGGAATTCCAGAATAACTCTGGAACCACATATCAACAAGCATATGAGATTCTGCCTCTGGATGATGACCATGCCCTTCGATTCTAACTTGTACACCAGTTATTAATTGTCCAGCTGGAATTCCGAAATCAAAATTATAATAGTCTTGTTCTAAAGAAGTTCCTGTAGCAGTTGCATATTGGTTATTACTAGTATATGCATTAGCCGGAGTAGTCCAGTCATTATCAAGCTTTCCAGTTGCGGTCGGAGATTTCCAACCTGTATCTCCTGGGTTACCAACAAAGTATCTTGGGATTCTAAATTCATGAATCTCAAACCACTTACACCAGTGAAGTGGCTTCCAAGATCTTATAAATTGTCTTAATCTTTTAAACATTTTTATTGACCTTTTAATCTTATCTGCCGATAAGTTTTATTTAAATGCACTGTACCTGTAATCTTAAGAATCCAAGCTGGAAGAGCATCATCTTGACTAAATTCTATATCTGATTCTCGATAATAAATTACCATTGAACCAACATCTAAATTTATAGTTATAATTGTACTTGAATCTAAAGCATTGAAATGATGTACTGGACCATTCGCTACTTCATTTAGAGACAATTGAATCTTACCCCATTCCGGATCTCCTACAATTGTAGGACTTCCGCCTGCTCCATCTGACCAAGTTGACCAGCCTTCAGCTGTATACCCAGGACCAGGATTTTGTTCACCCCAGGAAAGACACCAGGTATCAAGAAAAGTGGATCGACTTGAAGAACTACTTGAGCTTATTGATTCAGAACTTGAAGAAGAACAACTAGAACTTATTGATTCTGAACTACTACTTGAGCTTTGACTTTGACTGCTTGAACAAGAACTAGATGAGCTACAGGATGAAAATTCATCCCAACAAGTTATTAGATCGTCTATAATATTTACAATACTTGAACTTGATGAGCTACTAAAAGATAATGAACTACTAGATGAACTTGAATAAGATGAACAACTGCTTGAAATACTAGAACTAAACGAACTAGAAGAACACGAACTAGAACTACTTGAAGAACTACTTTGACTTGAGGATGAACTAAAGCTAGATGATGAAAATGAGCTAGATGAAAAACTTGATGAGCTTGAAGAAAAAGATGAAGAACAGGAACAAGACGAACAACTAGATGTAGAAGGATCTCCGTATTCCTCAAACATGAAATCTGGCTCTCTTGTAAACCAACTATCTGCTCCTACATTGTATCCTAAAGAGGTTCCGCCAGCATAAGTTGGACCGGTTTCATCTTCTCGCCACTGAATATTTTCAGGCCATGCTCCCGAAATTTTTGCAACTATCGCATATTGAGTAGAAGCTGTTAATGAAGTTCCGTTTCCTAAATTAATCTGATACCAAAGTCCTGGACTTATGTTTGTAATATTATTTCCGTTTAAAGTTCCACTACATAAATCTCCACCAGTAGGTAAGCCAGCCGCTGTATTTCTGATGCTCACAGTCAAAGTACCTGGAGCTACGCTTCTAAAGATTTTCATTCGGACGCATTTAATAGTGTGACCTATTGAAGGAGTGAAAGTCTGTCCCCTCCAAGTTTGTTCATTAATACTATCAGCTACATCATCTCCAGTATTATAAAATTCAAACATCGTCATTCTCATACAGGGACCTGAAGATGAACTTGAACAAGATGAACAACTACTGGAGAAACTAGAGGAAGAGCTACAACTACTACAACTGCTTGAGCTTGAAGAAGAAAATGATCCTTCATCTCCATATAAATCAAACATCCAATCTTCATCACCCTGAGCTAAGTCACCCCAGGTTCCTCCCGAATCATCTGAATCCAGTGCATTTCCTCTGGTATAACTTCCGGCTGTATTATCAAATCTCCATCGCCA
>JAGMCN010000006.1 GCA_023129235.1 Caldifarciminota bacterium
AGAAAACTTTTGACTTCTAATATCTGACATCTTATTTAGTGGAGGTGAGGGGATTCGAACCCCTGACCTTCTGGCTGCCAGCCAGACGTTCTCCCAGCTGAACTACACCCCCAAATTTGTATAATCTTAATAAAAAATTTATATTTGTCAACTTATTTTTTTATCTATTTAATTGTAAAAGTTCTCCTTTAAACTTCAAACAACACTCTCGTCTATCATGTCTCTTCTCCTAATTTTAAAGATACCAAATTAAATAGATACAGCATTTTAGATTCTGAAAATCAAATAAGAAGCCAGATGTATCTCGCATTGTCTCTGTGTCACCCTTTTTTTCTTCTTTTATCTTTTCTGAAGTCCTTTTAATATTGGATAGACTGCTGATAAACAATGAAAGATTATTAGTAAGAAAATGCTCTAACCCTAATCCCAAATTCAAGCCTTGCGAGGATGTAGAAGTAGTATGCTCTACTTTTATCACAAGAGTATCCGGATGATATTCATGTTCATACCACTCCCTAACCTCTGTAGAACTTTCAAAACCGATGCCCCCAATCCCGTAGAATTTCGTTTTCTCTTTTTTAACCAATGAATAATAAAGATTGGATTCAAGACCCATACCAAAAGTAGAAGTTTTTATGCTATCAATTCCTGCATCTGAAGAGCCATATCTAAAATTTACTTCAGGAGCTATAACAAAAGACTTCCCAATCGTTATTCTCATCGTAAAAAGAGAAGGCGTAAGAAGATGCTCTCCAATCGTCTGCCCTACCCCAAAACCAATCCTCTTGCCTGCTCCAGAAGTAGCGATAAATAAAATAGATGCAATTATAAAACTTTTCATCGTGCCTCCTTGTTAATGGTTATTCACCTATTACAGAAAAGTCCTCTAAAAGATAAATATCCGTACTCTCCCATGTACCACGAACTTCTCCATTTTCATCAACCCATATTCCTTTAAACCAAAAATATCTTTTCACCAATCCTTCATTTGAAAACCAGTCATACCAAATCCCACCGTCTTTCCAAACCTCTCCAATTATTTCTATTTTATAGCACGAAAAACTCCCTGCTGGAGTAGTTACAGTTTCTTTATCCACAACTTTTCTCGTCTGCAACCATGCATCATCAAAAGATACCCACTCCTTGCCAATTGCAAGTGGATACTCAAGCACTTTCCTTGGCGGAATTCTCACATGAGTGTCTCCCTTACAAGACTTAAATCCTTGAACCCACTCAAAAATTTCCTCAGGAGAATTGAATTCTTTTCCTCTAAATAATAGTTTATATTTGGATTTTGCAGGAGCCAATCCTCCACCAGCATTCCAATACCCTATATTGTAAAGACCATCGTTTCCATTCCAATTATCTGTATACCAGTCAAGAGAGTAAAAATACCTTCCTCTCTCTTCATACAACTCATTTTTAAGAACATAACTGCTGTAACTATGAAAAATATCTTTATCCACAATCTCCCAGTGTATGGAGTCTCGAGAGAAACGAGACTCTTGTGAGGGAGGATTAAACACTATTTTCCATTCTCTACTTAATACCCACCAGTTTCCCGAAGAAAGTGGAAACCTTACATTCATTTCCTTTAAAATGGGATAATCCCTGCTACAAGAAAGTAAAAACAGAAAACATACAAGTGCTACCGATAAAAAAGCTCTCTCTCTTTTCATCTTTTAATATCTCACTACAAAGATTCTTGTCCCTGAAGTGTTATACAAGTTCTATAAATTTTCTCCTCAAATGTAGAGTTCCATCTCTTTCCAAATTCAAATGATAAACCAATTTTTAACATAGACTTAAATGGGATAGTAATCCCTAAAGAACCCTTTCTCTCCTCAATTCCATCATAATACCAGTTGCCAGTATAAAAGCCACCTCGTAATGTAAGAGGGGATTGCGAACTACCCCTGCTGATATCTAATTCACTTCCCACAGAGAAATTTAACATTGGCTCAAAGGGCTCTCCCTCCCAATTCCATCTTGCGACCCCAATTCCAAGTCTAATTTTCGGGATAGGAGCATAAATTGCCGATACATTAAATCGAGATGGAAGTTCTTTTTCGGAAGTGAGCTTTGAATTCGAGAAATATCCTCCTGCAAGATTAAACTTCCCCAATTCAAATTTCATGAACCCCAATCCTCCTGCTCCGGAAAACTTTAAGTCCACTGTATCACAGGCATCCTCCGCAGACATAAAATCTGTTATCCACTCCTCTTGAGCTGAACCAAAAATTACAAAACCGCCTAACTCAATAATCAAAGGATTAAATCTCTTTCCAAGCCCTATTTTGAAGGTTGAAGCGCTTCCTTTTCCTTTAACTCTACGCTGAACAGAGTCTTGAATAAAATCTTTCCAAATTGTATCACTCTGAATATCAAAGTTTAAGTTCAATAATTCATCTAAACTGACATCTATTGCCAGTTTTTTAGGAAGAGGAAGTATGAATCTGAAGTGAGGCAATGTAAACTCAAAATTAGTGGCTTTGCCATCAGCATCAATAATTTCAGACAACAAAGAACTCTCAAAAGTCAAATCTTCTGGAAGCTCAAATTCAAACAAGAAAGGTCTATCCACCGGCTCACCCAATCCAGCTCCGGAAAATAGAGAATAAGAATGTGCAGTAGCAGGTAACAGGTAACAGGTAACAAGTAACAAGCAATAAGTTAACGATTTACGATTCACGATTAACGCTCCTTAGGTGGCAGGGTATAAGTTACAGAAAGTCTTGCACGACTTGGGTCTAAAATAACACGCGAAATCTTTTTAGTATCTCCTTCAAGCACAATCCACAACTTCTCGCCTTCTTTAAACCATTTCTCTATTATAGACTCAATAGATAAAACAAGGGAATCGCCATCTATGCCCTGACTTCGCGAAAACACTTTTCCTCCATTCACTTCATATTGAGCCAAAATTTCTATATCCCATTTATAACTCAATGTTGTATCAATCCATATCTTGAACTCTGCTTTATTGACAGTTGCACTATCAAGCGAGTAAGTTTTACCTAAAGAGTTTGTTAATGAGTTTATTTGTGTCTTAAAAATATCAACAGAATCAGTGAATGAACTATCTATCATTATACTATCATTATAAATTATTATACAAGTATTCAAATAAAGTGTACATTTTGTAACATAAGCTCCTGTCTCAATATAAGTTAAATTTTTTGAATCTGGAAGTGAATCCTGTGAGAAATAACTTGTATCAATATAAGTGCTTTTTGTCTCCTTGGAAGCACAAGTGTCTGCACCTATGGTAAACCAAGTCTTATCTTTGCTTCTCGATGAATAAAAACTTGTCATACCTATGGTATCCGAGAATCCAATATAAAAGACTGAATCTGTACCCAATTCTTGAATGCCAACTGGAAGAGCAGTATCTTCTCTTATCTCAAGAAGATTAAACGAGTCAAGTTCAGGACGATTGCTCCAATCTACAGAATCCATATTTATTGAATCTAATTTACACACTTGAATCTGTCCGGAGTCTTCTCCAGTAACCCATAAAGATTCAGGTGAAATTGCACTATCAAACTCAAAATAAAGGAAAGCCAGTGCTTCAAATCCAGCTTCCTCTCCTGCAAACAAATAAGTAGCTCCTGACATATTTGCAAATTCTGAGTGTGTGTAAAAAGTGTCAACCCAACCGTCTATAAGTTTAATTTCACCTTCTCTTGGTTTTACCTGTTCATAGAAAACAGGCTGTTTCTTTCCACACCCAGTGGTAAGTAGCAAGTAGTAAGTAGCAAGTAGTAAGTAGGAAAATTTTTGCATTTTAAAATCCTCCTCCCATTTGCAAATGGAATTCCCATCCTCTCTCACGTAGTGAGGGTGAGGGATGTCCGGGTATAGGGTCTATTCGGTAACCCACATCAAATCCTACAAGTCCCATCATTGGGATTTCTATTCTAAATCCGACTCCTACCGCCCGCTTTAAGTCTTGAAAATTTGCTTCACTCAAGCACTCCCAACTATTTCCAGCATCAAAAAATACCAGTGGATAAATATTCTCATCAAAAGCAACTTTTGCAATAATAGTAAAAGTTGATGCAAACCTCCCCCCTATTATCTCGCCTTCACTTATAGGTCCTATTGTCCAATCTCTATAACCTCTTAACCCCCAAGGTCCTATACCTCCCAGCACAAATCTTTCATACAAAGGAACATCTGATGAAGCTTTATAGCCATTTACAATTCCGAATTTCCCACGAAATCCCAGTATAAATCTCCAAAAAAGTTTATGATAAGTAGAGACATCAAAAATCTCCTTATGATAATCTACTTTACCACCAAATATACCTCCTGCTAACTCTACCGTTACATTTTCTCGTGTTCCTACAGTAGGATTAAGGAAATTATCTCTTGAATCTCTTGTAATTCCAAAAGTTGCCATACTTCTCACACCTTCCGGCATCTCGGAGAAAGTAGTATCAACTTCTATTTCTTCAAGTCTATAAGAGACTCGTCCTTTGGTAAAAGTAAGCCCGGGAATAGGCCTTGATGCGTGTAGAACTCCTCCACTCCTTCGCATTCTATACCAATATCTGCTCTCCCAAGTGTGAAATAAATTCAGCCCACAAGTTATAGGAGTATCAAACAACCAGGGTTTTGTATAACCAAAGGATAGATTCTCCATCCTCTCGCCCTTTTCAATACTAACAGATAAACGCTCTCCCAACCCGCGGAAATTAGGAGCAGAAAAAGAGACATTTCCTACGATTCCATATTTTGGATAGTAGCTCGCACCAAGAGATGCAGTACCTGCTTGTTTCTCCTCTACCTCTATTATTAGATCTATATCTCCCTCTGGATTTACTTGTCTCGTATCTAAATCCATATTTTTGAAAAACCCCAGATTAAAAATTTTACGCTGAGAAGCTATTAGTTTCCTACGAGAAAAAATATCTCCAGGAAATATTGTAAGTTCACGCCTTATAACTTTCTCATGCGTCTTATGGTTATTTTGAATTACAATTTTATGTACTCTTGCAGGATTGCCTTCACGAATTTTATACTCAATATCAACTATTGAATCTCTCAAATTCTCTGCAGGGTCTATATTTAGATAGAGATACCCTAAATCACTATAAAGTCCATAAATTTCCTCCATACTATGTCTCAATTTCGACGCTGAATAGCAATCATATTTCTTAAACTTTAATTTATGAGCTAATTCATCTTCTTCAATTACCGAATTGCCAAGAAATTTCACATCTCCAAAGTAAAACTTTTCACCTTCATCCACTTTAACTTGTATTTTTATTAATCCTCTGTTCTCATCAGGTATTACATTTACTCCTGCTATCTTACAATTTGGATATCCATTATTGTGATAAAATTCAACAAGAAGATTCGGGTCATCATCAAATTCATCCTTATTAAAATTTCCACTCCAGGGCCACCACCATTTTTTGGAACGGTTCTTCAGCTTACCTTTAAGTTTTTTATCTGAAAAAGCATAATTTCCAATTATCTCAACTTCTTGAATTTTCGCTCGCTTCTTCTCGTCAATTACATATTTTACCAAAATCTTCCCATTTTTCTCTTCTACTTCAGATTTAACTTCTGTGAAATAATAGCCCTCTTCTTCATAAGCTTTTCTTATATTCACTTCTCCCCGAAAAATCACACGAGATGTGCCTATACCTTTTTCCTCCACTTCACATATTTCTTTAAGTTTCTTGTCTTTAAACTTCTTGTTCCCACTAAATTCTACTTTTGAAATAATTGGATGTTCCTGAACCCATATTGTAATTTCTGCTCCTCCACCCTTTTTTTCTTCTTCAATTCGCACATCAGAAAATAATTTAGTCTCATATATTCGTTTTACTGCATTCTTTATGCTATTAGGAGTTAGTTCTTCACCTATTTCTAACCCTGATGTGTTAATTACAACATCTGAGTGGACCATTTTTGTTCCTTCAACCTTAATATCAATAATCATCTCTCCCCAGAGGACAGTATGTAGTAGGCAATAGGCAATAGGCAATAGAAAAAACTTTCTCATTTTAATCAACTTTTAATTTTTCACTTTTGACTTTTAGTTTTGCTCTATTATGCTCTCTCAATGTTCTTGAAAATATATGTGTTCCATCACCTCGTGCCACGAAATACCAGTAACGAGTATCCTCGGGCCACAGCGCCGCTATAATAGAACTCTTCCCAGGCGAACCAATTGGGCCCGGTGGCAACCCTTTATATATGTAAGTATTGTATTTTGAATCAACTTTAAGGTCCCGATAAGTAAGACGGGGTTTGCGTTCAGGCAATATGTATTGAATCGTTGCATCACATTGTAGAAGTCTTTTAGCATTGAGCCGATTATGATAAACTCCAGATATTACGGGTTCCTCCTGCGAGTATATTGCTTCCTTCTCAACAAGTGAAGCTAAAATTACTGCTTTTTCAATACTCAACCCAATTTTTTCTGCTCTTTCCTTGAACTCTTGATTGAAAATTTGAAAAAAACGGTCAACCATACGCCGAATTATCTCTCTGGGCTTAACTTCATACGAAACTAAATAAGTATCAGGAAAAAGATACCCCTCAAGAGAATTTGCCTGAATTCCAAAACTTCTGACATATACACTATCCCGAGCAAGTTGAAGAAACTCATCCTTTTTCACACCACACTTACGAGAGAATAACTCTGCGATTTCTTTAAGAGTTGTTCCTTCAGGAATCGTAACAGAAAATTCTATACTTTCTCCATTAACAAGTTTTCTCAATGTTTTTCTAATTGAACTCGGACGTTCAAATTGATAATACCCTGCTTTGATTTTTCGCTCATTGCCCGTAATTTTTGCCCAAGCTTTAAACCAAAAAGGATGCTTAATAATTCCCTCTTTATGCAATTTCTCCGTAATCTGGGTAACACTCTCTCCCTTCTCCACTTTTATATCAACTTCTGAACAGTAGGCGGTAGACAGTATACAACAGACAGCAAACAGTAGAAAAAAACGATTCGCGATTAACGACTTACGATTCACGATTTATCTCAGCTCCAAGCGTTTCTAATTTGACTTCCAACTCCTCATATCCTCTATCTATGTGATAAATTCTGGATACTTCTGTTCTCCCTTTTGCCACAAGCCCTGCAAGAACAAGTGCAACTCCACCACGAATATCTGATGCCATAACTTGCGCTCCAGATAACTTCTGCACACCATTTATTACTGCGCTTCTTCCATCCACTTCTACTTGAGCTCCCATACGAATAAGTTCAGGGATATGATTAAACCTTTGCTCAAACATTGTCTCAGTAACTACAGAAGTTCCATCAGCAAGTGCAAGAAGCGAAGTCAGCTGTGGTTGAAGGTCAGTGGGAAACCCTGGATAAGGAGCAGTCTTTATACTACAGGAGTTATACGAACCATTTGTTTTTACTCTTATCCCATTGTTAGTTTTCTCAACTTCAACTCCCATCTCTTGTAATTTGGTTATCAGAGCCCTTGAATCTTCCCATTTTGCACCTATTAAGCTTACATCGCCACTCGTAATAGTAGTTCCAATCATAAATGTTCCCACCTCAATATAATCAGCAGAAATTTCGTACTCTAAAGGATGCAGGGAGTCTCCTGTCTTATGAACTACAATAATATCATCTTTTATTTCAATCTCTGCTCCAGCCAAATTCAGGAAATTTATAAGTTCAATAATATGGGGTTCTCTTGCTCCGTTTATAATATGCGTCTCTCCTTTAGCAGTTGCCGAAGCGAGCAAAATGTTCTCAGTCGCAGTAACCGATTGCTCATTCAAATGAATCTCCACATTGTTCTGAGCAAGCTGTCTATTTCCCATCTGGGCATTAATATAGCCATGTTCCTCTTTGATTTCAATTCCAAGCATCTCGAATCCATGCAAATGTTCATCGATTGGACGAGGTCCTATGGCACATCCGCCGGGCCTTGCTACATAAGCTTCGCCAAGCCGACCAAGCAAAGCCCCTGTTATGAGAAAACTCGCCCGCATTTTAGAAACAAGCTCATAAGGAACTTTTGGATTATTTATCTCACCGGTATCTATAATAAGCGTATGGTCTTTGAATTCCACACTCGCTCCAGTTACACGAAGAATCTTTATCATCGTATAAACATCCCCAAGCTTCGGAACCCCATGAAGCAAATGTTTGCCCGGAGCAAGTAAAGTAGCAGCCATTATTGGAAGGCAGGCATTTTTGGACCCTGAAATCTTAACTTCTCCTTCAAGCCGATGCCCTCCCTCAATCACAAATTTCTTCATATCTCTAACCTATATACTGATGTCGCTATCTTTTATGGAGAACTCTCCAGTTCCTCTGGGGGACTCTCCAGTTCCTTGGGGGACTCTCCAGCTCTTCTGGGGGACTCTCCAGCTCTTCTGGGGGACTCTCCAGTTCCTCTGGGGGACTCTCCAGCTCTACTGGGGAACTCTCCAGTTCCTCTGGGGGACTCTCCAGTTCCTCTGGGGGACTCTCCAGTTCTTATGTAGAACTCTGTATCTTTTATATAGACTTCCATTTACCTATTATTTTTTAATATCTTGCACGCAAAGAGAGCTGCATTCTTTGCCCCAGCTAATCCTATCCCCATCGTAGCCACTGGAACCCCACTCGGAAGCTCTGCTATCGATAAGAGTGAATCTATCCCTTTGAGCGGTGATGTCGGCAGAGGGACCCCTATCACGGGCAAGTCCGTATATGAAGCCACAAATCCAGGAAGTGCACAGGAATAACCACACATAGCAATTACAACCTTCACTCCCCTCTCCTTAAGCGACTTCGCATATTCTCTTGTCTTCTCCGGCTCCCTATGAGCTGAAGATACTACAACTTCATAGGAGATTCCTTCATTGTCAAGCACTTCTTTGCATCGCTCAACCCATTTTTCGTCCGACTTGCTCCCTATTACGATACTCACTTCCATTTTTTTCATCTCACTCCTTCTTTCTTCCTAATAGATTCGCTACTTCATCCAAAAGCTCGCCTGTATCCCTGAAAGACCGATAAACTGATGCGAACCTTATATATGTTATATCATCCAGCGTCTTCAATCTTCTCATCACTTCTTCTCCGACTTTAGAAGACTCCACTTCTCTCTTTTTCAAATCATCCAGCGATGCCTCAACCTCATCTACAACTCGCTCTATAGCATCAATCGATACGGGTCGCTTAGATGAGGCAATGCGAATTCCATTTAATAACTTTTCACGACTAAATGGTTCTCTCCTTCCGTCTCTTTTTATTATAGTTAATGGAACTTTCTCCACATACTCATAAGTTGTAAATCTTTTACTACATTTCAAACACTCACGCCGTCGCCTTACTGCATTCCCATCTTTGCTGATTCTGGAGTCAACTACCTTGTCTTCTTCAAAACCACAATAAGGACACTTCATTTGAAGCTAATTATCTTTTTGGTACTAACAATCTCTCCTTTAACTTTAAACTTCAGAAAATATACTCCAGAGGTAAGACTTTGAACTTTCATAGAATAATCCCCAGGTTTCTTTTCTTCATCAACTAAAGTCCTCACTAATCTACCAGCAATATCGTGAATAGTTAACGAAACATTACTTTTACTTAATACTTGATACTTAATGCTTACTACTTGTTGAAATGGATTCGGATATATCTGTAATCTCCAATCTCTAATCTCTAATCTCTCATTTCCTTCTTCCACTCCTGCAAAGCTTCCTTTAATCACACAGGGAGACCAACATATATTATCCCATTTGTCATAAATTGCAAGAGAATCAGGATATATAGTATCGCCAACTTCTATTGTAGGTGGGTATCCTTCACCTGCTCCTATCTTCAGGGTAGAGAGATAGATTTTCAAAACAGAAGGATTAACCCATTCACCTGGATATTTAATTATTCCACATCCTGAATCGCTTTTCCATGAGTGTCCGCTACTTAATTTTAAAATCTCATCAATATTAGAAGTTTCAATCACTGGCTCATTTGTTGGCTCATCAAAGTAAAGTTTCACATAATCATCCTTATCCACAAGTGAGTCAACCCATTCACCATCACACGCTATTGCTGAATTGATTTTTGGTCCATCTACATCAATTTTATATGCCAAGCACATTTCTGATAATAAAGGGGTTTCAAGAGTTGAGTCAGAAGACAATTCTACTCGGTATTGAATATACCTATCTCCGTTTTTCGCACTTCCATAATCAACAGGATTTGAATCATTTGGCACATACTCACCCCAATTAGGTATAGAGTCCAAATTATCAGTTGAACGCACCTTGAGTTTTGCAATTTCTCCGCTTGAATTATAATGAATACGTCCAAATTCTAAGCTATTATTTACAATAGATTCTTCTTTAAACACATCATACCACGAAGATTCAAGCCAACCTGATGAATTATACCCTGACCTAAAAACTACATCCGTATCACCACCGGCAAACATAAATCCATCACGAGACTGCGTAAGTGCAATAATTTTACTCGGATTTATTCCTTCAGAGTAAAAAAGAGTATCCCAGGTAGTTCCTTTATCTTCACTCATAAAAATCATTCCCTTTGGAGCCCCAGCAATACATACTCCTCCAACATAAAGCATCCCCATTGAGTCTGAAATAATATTATAAAATCTGGCTATACTTGATGGAGAGTTAATTTCTTGCCACGCCTGTCCTGAATCAGAACTCGTAAAGAGCTTACCCTGAAAACCAGTACTCACATATAAATTGTGCTCAGGGTCTTCACAAATCGAATAAACTACTTCCGAATTAGGAAAGGTATAAATGGAATCCCATTGCCACCCTGCCCATTTTGACCAAAAGAGACGAGCTTTTCCATCAGAACCTTTAGTACAAACATAAAGTATTCCATCTGACGACTCAAAAATATCCCAAATTTCTGCAGCTTTGGGGAGTGGATACGAATAATCCCACGACTGCCCCTCACCAGTTTCATCTATCCATATCTTGCCATTGTCAGTCCCAAGAAAAATCCACTTTTGTGATTGATAAAGCGATAAAATCTTTGCCCCAAAATTCTTTACAAGTGTCCAGCTTGTATCTTTACCAATGAAAAGGTTTCCATTACTCGTTCCCACAAGAATGTTTTGATTATGTAACATCAGTAAAGATAAGACTCGCCCAGTGCCAAGAGCATTTCTTGATATAATGCTATCCCCGAAAGCCCCAAATTTAATCACACGGGCACTGTCCCAGCCACATCCAACATATATGATTCCATTATCAGCTTCAATAATTGCATTTACTTCTTTTGCCGGGTTAATCTTTGCAGAGGTCTCCCATTCGCCTGAAGGAGCAAAAAGGCAAAGTTCTCCGGGAAATCTCCTGCTATCTATTGTTTTGCTTTCAAAATAACTACTTGTATCGTTCCAAACATTTTCCCCAGAATTCCCACTCCAATCAGTCTGAACCCAATATAATGAGATTATAAAATAAATTAACATAATTTATATATTACTTCTTGAATCGCAAAATCAGATTTAGCTCTACCAGTTTTAATCATAAAATCCGCCTCAAACAAGAAAGAAAAACAATTAAGTATTTCTCTTTTTTCCCATAGCTTTGCCTGATGTTTATACTTTTGCAAGAAAAATCTACTTATCCCAAGTGACTCCAGCGATTCTCCTTCTTTTAATTTAAGTAACTTATTAAAATGCCGATGAATCATCCAGAGAATCCTGCCAGGTTTTTCTCCTAATTCAAATAATAACCTAAGTGACCGTTCTGCTTTAACCATATTTTTCTCTCCTATTGCATCGGTTAAATCAAAGATAGACCCCTCAAACTCCTGAGATTCAACTTCTTTCACATCTTTCAGAGTAATAACTTTTCTTGGCTCAACAAAGCTCATCAGCTTCTCAATCTCCGTAGATAAAGTCCTGAGTTCCGTGCCAAAAATCTCTTGCAAGAATCCTACAGCTTTAGGTTCTATGTCAAATCCTTTTTGCTTTACAAAAAACTTAACCCAATCAATCATTTCTTTCTCCCACAATTTCCAACAATTACACCTCGCAATATTCTTGAACCCATTTTTCTTTGTCATTAACACCAAAACAGAAGTCAAAGTATTTGAAGAGCTATCAAGCCAGCTTTGGATTGAACTTTTAATTTTGGGAGGCAAACCTTCAGTATCCTTAATTACCAAAAGCTTCTTCTTAGAGCCAAACGGAGGAGATTGAAGCCATGAAATTATATCAGGAGACGCTTCTTTTCCATAGACAACAAATTTATCAGTACTCTCAAATTCTGGCTTTATAATTTTCTTTTTTATTCTCTCTACCAAAAGTTCTTTCAAAAAGTCATTCTCTCCTAATAGTAAATACCCCTTTCTAATATCATCATTTTTTATTTCTCCAATAAATTTCTTGTATTCTTTATCCATTCAATTAAAACTAAATCCCAATCACAAGAAGTCAAGAAAAAAGATGATTTAACCACAGAGGATACAGAGAATGTAGATTAAAAGATTCAAAAATCAAAAGATTAAAAAGAATCTGCAATCTCCGAATCTTAAATCTTTCAATTCTTTGTGCTCTTTGTGGTTTATAAAATATTTAAGTAAAATTCTCGTTCTTCTTTAATTGCAGTAGAGGGACCATGTCCGGGATATACTTGAATATCAGGATTTAGACTCATAATTCTTTTTATGCTCCTAAAAAGCTCCGTTTCATTACCTCCGGGAAAATCTGTGCGACCATACCCACACCGAAAAATTGTGTCCCCACTGAAAAGCCAATTTCCTACAAAAAAACAACAGCTTCCAGGTGTATGCCCTGGAGTATGAATTACCTTAAGAGAAGTTTTGCCAAAATGAAATTTCTCCTCATCTGAAATTTCAAAATCAAACAATGCTCCTGTTTTATCAAGAGAATGAATTCCACACTTTACCCCAAGTTCATTTTTCAATTCCCCAAGAGCATCGGTATGGTCAAAATGATTATGCGTCAAAAGAATACATTTTATAGAAATTCC